>NZ_JBXAYQ010000033.1:0-38077 GCF_057359305.1 Komagataeibacter ossonobensis
GCGGCTGACCGTCCACATTTCGGCGAGCGTATTGGTGATCGGGGAGCCGGACGCCATGATCAGCGGACGTTCCGGATTTTTTGCCGCCAGGTAGCGCGTCTTCACGAAGAGATCCCAGGCCCGCTGCGAGCCGTTCGGATCGACCCCCTTGAGGTCGGACTGGTTGGTTGCAAAACTCAGCTTCCGGAACTGCTGCGCTTCATCGACGAGGATCTGGTCGATGCCGATCTCTCCCAGATGCACGAGATCGTCCTTTCGAGCCGAAAGGCCTTCCAGCTTCGCCTGCATCTTCTCCTTCATGCTCTCGACCCGCTTGCGCGACAGGCGGTCGGCCGCGTCGACGCTTTCCAGCACTTCCTCGTAAGACGCGATCTGCGCCTCGATCATCTGGCGTTCGAAATCACCCTCCACCGGGATGAACCTGAATGCATCATGCGTGATGATGATCGCATCCCAGTTTCCGGTCGCGGCCCGCGCGAGGAACCGCTGGCGCTTTGCTTTCACGAAGTTCGTCTCGTCGGCGACGAGGATCCGTGCGGTCGGGTAGAGCATGAGGAATTCGCGAGCCATCTGGGCGAGGCAGTGACCGGGGACGGCGATCATCGCCTTGCTGACCAGGCCAAGCCGCTTCTGCTCCATGACAGCCGCAACCATCGAGAACGTCTTTCCGGAGCCGACCGCGTGCGCGATATACGTGCCGCCCGCGGCGATGATCCGCCAGATGACCCGTTTCTGGTGGGGGCGCAGGCTGATCGTGGTGCTTGCACCGGGCAGGCGCAGATGGGAGCCATCAAACGCGCGTGCAACCAGGTTGTTGTAAGTATCATTGTACAGCCGGACCAGCCGCTCGGCCCGATCGCCATCCTGCCAGACCCATGTCTCGAACGCACGCCTGATCGCTGCCAGTTTTTCCTTTGCGGCTTCCGTCTCCTGTGTGTTCAGTTCGCGGTGCTCATTGCCATCGCCATCACGCCAGACATCCCATATTTTTGGCGATGCCTGCGTCAGGGCATCTTCCAGCAGTTCGCCGGCATGTCGCCGTTCCGTCCCCCAGACTGACGTAGCCTCGGCCTTGCCCATGAACGCCCGTTTCTCCACGGTCCAGCAGGCGACAGCAGGCGCGTGATAGATGACCGTTTCGACCCCGAGCACCTCGGCGGTAAACGCGATGATGTCGCTGACCGGCAACCACGGAGCGCCAAGGCGCGCGGTGATCTCCGACGGACGCAGATCGGCTGGCTGGACAGCTTCCAGCGCCGTGACGTTCCGGGCGTAGCGCCCATCGATCCGGGCCGCATCGCGTGCCTCTTCCAGCTTGGTACGCACGGCGCCGGAGAGCATTTCATCAGCCGTGACCCAGATATCGCGACCATCCACGCTCCGTACCGGATCGAGATAGACCGCATCCCCCAGCGCGGCCGCGACCTCGGCTTCGGACTGTCCCATGAGTTCCGCGATCCGCGGCATTTCCACGCCGCCTGTTTCATGCAGGCAGACGGCCAGGGCGTCGTGGGCGGAATGGATCTCGGGTTCGACAGGCGCATGAATGACCCGTTCCGAGAAAATTGGTCCCATCCGGCCTTTCTGTGTCGCCTCGTCGTATTCCTCGATGGACGAGACCAGCCAGACGTCGGGATCATCGTAAAATGGCGTAAGGTTTGGCCGCCGCTGGGTTTCGTTTTCGACCCCGGTTTCCGGATCGATCCGGACCGTCACATTCATCAGGTTGATCGGGCCGAACTGTCGGACAAAGCTGAAATAGGCACGCTTCAGGTCACCCTGCAGGCGTCCATAGGGCAGGTTCTCCATCTGCGCCCGCAGCACCGCGCATGCCGCATCTCGGACGGGTATCAGCGCGGCAATGATCCGGGCATGCTTCTGGAAGAGGCCATCCTTCTGATCCCCTTTCCTGATGGCGACGGTGGCGGCCTGTCCGTCGCAGATCTGCTGCAGGACGCCTTTCGTGACGAAGTAGGAGCCCTCTTTCAGTTGGGCGCCATCGGCAGCCGTGCCGACCAGCACACCGGATCCCGCCGGCCGGACAATGCGCTGGTCCAGGGGTTCCGGAAAGCGCACGTCCTGCCCGATCCGGCTCAGGGCCCCGGGCAACATCACATCGAGCCTGCCGTCGGCACGCGCGTCGCATGTGTAATCGGGACCGAACTGGGTGGTGGTCCAGCCGTGACGGCCAAGCACCTGCTCCGGATGGTCGAGAAAGTAGCGATTGACGAGGAGTGGACCGTTACCCTGGTCGCTATCCGTAAGGGCGTCGGTTTCCAGCCAGGTCTCGTCATCGGCCATGTCGCCGATCATGCGCTTGCGTAACACCAGTACGTCCACCACCACGTCCGTGCCGGCGTCATCGCGCATTGCCCCGGCGGGGAGCCGGACCGCCCCCACGAGGTCAGCCATCTCGGCGATGGTCCGGCGCGCGGTGCTGTCCGTCTTGTCCAGCGTATGGCGGGACGTCACGAACATTGCGATGCCGCCCGGGCGGAGTGCTTCGATGGATCGGGCGATGAAAAAATCATGCAGGCTCAGGCCAAGCCGTCCCAGACCTTCCGGGCCACGCACGGTGCGATTGGAAAAGGGTGGATTACCGATCGCAAGGTCATACCCGTCTGCGAGCGTCACTGTCGTGAAATCCTCGCTGCGGATCCACTGGTTCGGATAGAGCCTGCGCGCAATCCTTGCTGTAATCGGATCATTCTCGATCCCGGTAAAGGCGATGCGTCCCTCGAGCCTTTCCGGTCGGGCCGCGATGAAAAGACCGGTCCCGCAGCCGGGTTCAAGCACGGAACCGCCTCTGAAGCCCATCTGCAGCACTTTGTTCCAGAGTGCGTGCACGATCAGTTCAGGGGTAAAATGCGCATATTGTGTCGCGCGCTTCAGTCCTGCCCTTTCAACGTCTGTTGTGGAGGCATGGATCGCCTCGCCAATCTCTTCCCAGCCTGGGCGGGGGCTATCGCTCCCGGATGGAAACAGGTTGTTCGCCAGTTCTCCAGCTCCAAAGCCGATGAAGCGTGACAGGACGATCTGTTCGGGGGACGAAGCGTTTCGGTCTGCTTCTTCGATCTCCTTGAGCAGCGCGATTGCCAGCGCGTTGTCACGGGCCCGCTGTTTCCAGGTGTCAGCGAGGCCTCGGTCGGCCACCATATGAAAGTCGATCTGGGGAAGGGCCATCGGGGCCGGTGTGACGGGCGAGACAGGGGAGGTGCCGTCTTCGCCTTCAAGTTCGCCCCAGAAAAGGTCGTTCTGGGTATCTGCGAGAGCAGTTGTGCCGAAGAGGTTGAGCTGGAACGACATGGCCGTGCTCCGTACAAACGCCGGCACCCGGCGCTGCTTCTGCGGGCCGGGATGTTTCCGGGTCAGGTTTTCGGGATGTCAGGAACGGGCGTGCTAACCAGGTTGTGTCGCCTGATTACTCTTTCCTTCAGCTCTCATTGCAACCGGGTCGGGCAGTGCGGGGCAAGGGTGCCGCGTAGCGGCAGCACCGGACCCGCGCGCAGGCGACGCAGACGCCGAGCACGGGGAGGAGCTACCCCTTGCGGCGTGCTGGCCGATCTGGTGCCACTCCCTAAATGACTTTGCGGACTAATCTCTTAATCTTATTCTTCCTCTGGAAGCAGACTTACCACCCGTTTAGCTTGAATCTTACGAAAAAGCGGGTAGTCACACATCCGATCGCTATGTTGCAGTCGTTTAAATTTTTACAGTCGACCGAGTGTTAAAATGGATTGTCGCTGGAAAATTGCAACGTTGCAATTTTTGAGAAACCTCTAAATCGACATAGAGACGACCTGCGTTGTCGCGCCCTATTTCGCATTTTTAGCGTCATAGAAGCGTTCTCGGCTCACGTTTACGGATTGCCTCGACGGTTGTGATAACTTTCGCAAAAGCCTTTCCATGCCGCTTTAAGCTTGGAACCATGCAGCTTGCCAAGTCGCTCACCAAGATGGTCTCGGAATGCATCGGCAATCAGGTCGATATCCCAGCCCCCGCCAGAGGAACGCGCTATTCTAGCGAATATCTCTTGGTCCGCTCCAAACTGGAGAGAACCTGCTGGAAACATTACCTGCCCATCGCTTTTCGCAGCTGCGGGTCGTACTACTTGATTGCGTTGTGTTTCTAATTGGCGTGTAGTTGTTTGATGATCTATGACCTTTGGGGTTTCCTTTGGTTGGAAAACAATCTCGAGTTCTCTTACTGCTCTTCCTTGTCTTATTTCGGTCCACTCGACCGTAAAATGCGCCAATTCGTCGATTTCATTCTTGCAAACGGTCAATACTTTTCGCCGCAACTGAGCAAAGTCTTTATAGACGTTAGGCGAGATCCCTAAGGCAGCACGAAATGCGATAACGTCACCTTTCCACACGGTTTGACGTCTCTTCACGCGCAAGGCCCCGATTTCGTAAAGTTTAAGCGCGTAAGCCGAACGAAAACCCAATACAGCGGTGCGGTTCATGACCGCATAGGTCTCAGACTCTTGGATTAGTCTTCGGGCATCAGGAGTAAATTCCCACTCGATCCAACCGACTTCTTTTCCAGGTTCCGTATCTTCAACCTCTTCCCTTGAAGAGGCAATCAGAGAAAATCGTCGCGTCGCTTTTTTACCTCGCCAGGAAATGTCGTCTTCGGCAAATAGAGTACCATGCAGTTCTTCAAGCATGTCACTTATGCGTTCGTTACCTTTGTGACCCCGCCTGATGTCTGCTTTGCGCATGCGGTGGACCACTGGCTTCCAAGCATCGCCACCGGCTACAAGAATCATCAACGCGAGCAGACGTGATGCAGTCAGGCTTAGCGATTGGCCTCTGACGAAACGTATCTCCACAAGGTGGCCAGGTTTGGCGAACTCGTCGGCACCCTTATGCTGTAGAGCGCGAGCAACACGCATGGCGCGCTTTGGAGCTTCATTACTTTCGGATGCGTATTGCATGGGCGGATTATCCAGCACCTAACGGGACGAACGATTCGTATCCTGACCTTAGAATGAGAATAAGGTCAGGTGAAGGGGGAATTGGGGATTTCAGCACCTTCTCGCGGCCGCGCATGGTGCTGAGAAGTAAGGTTTCTTATGAAGATTTTTATAAACACGACCGCAGCGTGCTGCGGGGGATTCTGATTCTATTGAAGTGATTCTGATTCAAGACAAAAAATACTAGGAAAACCAACGACTTTTAGAGCATTTCCTGACCTCGTGGGGGACCTAGCCTGACCTCGTGGGGGATAGTAACCTGACCTCGTGGGGGATCTAACCTGACCTCGTGGGGGACGGTCAGTTAAGGTAGCTAGTTTGGGGGAAGTGCCCACACGTTATTTTAAGAACTTTCATGTTGACGGTCGCAAACCGGTATCTATGGGACTTGCGCGTGTTTTTTAATGAAATCTATGAGTGCGATTCGCAGTTTAACGGGCTTTCGTCTCTTTTTTTGATCTCGTTCATAGCTGCCGTGGCTGCTATGACGATGTTCCACGCCAGATGATTGCCCAGTGTGGGTGGATTGCAACGTTGCAATTGTTTGAAGGTATATGGATTCCCTTGCGAAAAACGCGAGGTTACTAGCCTTTTTCCACAAGTAACTGACCTACCCAGTCGGCAGTAAGCGACGGTATGGGTAACCCAGCTCGCAGCACTATGCCGATGTCTCTGAGGCAACTGAACGTATTTGTCCCAAATTGCAATGTTGCAATCTCTAATATGTGGCAAAGAAAATTTCGAAAAAAAAAGCTCACTAAAGATTAAAGCGAAAGTGACTGGGTAACTGAAGGCCTGATGTGGTTGCTTATTTTGGCAGCGCCACCGAGATGCTCGACTGGAAGCTATTGCATTCGGCTAGGGGTGGAATTCAGTGTTCCGCTGTTCTCATTGATGCAGGGACAAATATCCCCCACGAGGTCAGGGTAAGCATTTGTACCTCCCCCCAAGAAGTCAGGATAGCGACGTGCGCCGATTGGGATCCCCCATAAGGTCAGGATACCTCGTACATCTTATCACATGCTCCCCCAAGAGGTCAGGACACTCATCTTTTCGGTTTTTATGTTCGCTACCTAAGGCTTGTGGGGATTCACATGAGGCCTGAGTTATGATCCAAGGTTCTGATGGAACGCTTTGTACTGACGGACGCCCAATGGGCGCTGATTGAACCCCAATGCCTTGGCAAATCGACGGATCCGGGTCGAAGCGGTCGGAATAACCGGCTTTTTATGGAAGCGGTGCTGTGGATTGTCCGAACGGGAAGCCCGTGGCGTGATCTGCCCGCCGTGTTCGGCAACTGGAGCACCGCTTTCCGTCGCTTCAGCGACTGGCGCAATGCCGATGTCTTCGAGCGGATTTTCGATGCCCTGTCCGGCGATCCGGACATGGAATACGCCATGGTCGGCGCGACGATCGTGAAAGTTCACCGCCACGGTCAGGGGGCAAAAAGGGGACTCAAAGGCAGGCCATTGGCCGCTCGAAAGGCGGCATGACGACGAAGATTCTCGCGCTGACGGATGCTCTGGGCAGTCTCGTGCGTTTCCGTCTGATGCCTGGGCAGCGCTTCGACAGTGTGGACGTGCTGCCGTTGATTGACGGTCTCGAATTCGATGCCTTCATCGCTGACAAAGCGTTCGACAGCAACACCATCATCGCTGAACTCGATGAAAGGGGCGCCACAGTCGTCATTTCCCAGCACCCAAGGCGCTCAAAACCGCTACCCCTTGACCGGGAAATGTATAAATGGCGGCACCTGATCGAGAACTTTTTCTGCAAGCTCAAGGAATTCAAACGCATCGCCATGCGTGCCGACAAAACGGACAAAAGCTTCAGCGCCATGATCTATCTCGCTGCAGCCATCATCCACTCACGATGAATCCCCACAGACCTTAATCCGGCATATGATCGTTGCGCTTTGCCGGCATTAAAAAAAGGGAATGGCTATCGAGTTAAGTCTCGACTTTCGAAAAGATAGACATTATCCATTGAAAATCGAAAGTTAGTGCGCGCCGGACGTTTATCGAAAGAAAGATTTATGACAGCTGATCTCGAGCAAGCCGGATATACGAGTCTCCAAATGGTTGAAGGGCTGGCGGATAAAGCCGCGGCAGTTCTGGAGAATTTGAGGGAAAGCGCTGTTGCCGCGCGAGCCGGCGAGCGACGAGAACCGACATTTCAGATTGGCCAGGCTGCAGAACTCGTAGGCCGGACGCCTGCAGCCATACGCGACGCAGAAAAGGATGGTCGTCTGCCCAAACCTGAACGGGGAGCCAATAACAGGCGTGTGGGATATACGCTTGAACAGGTCAACGACATGCGCGGGATCTTTGGCACGCGTCCGTGGCGTGATCCAGGCGACCCGCCGGCAATCATAGCTGTTCAAAACTTTAAAGGCGGTGTCGGGAAATCAACAGTTGCTGTTCACCTTGCGCAATATCTCGCGATCCAAGGCTATCGCGTGGCGCTGATCGATTGTGATAGCCAAGCGTCCGCAACAACGCTCTTTGGTTACGTGCCAGATTTAGACCTTACTGAGGATGAGACGCTTTACCCGTTTTTGCGGCACGATGAACGTTCGTCACTGAGCTACGCGCTCAAACCTACGCATTTCGATGGTCTATATCTGATACCGTCTAATCTGCGGCTGTTTCAATCTGAGTATGAAATCGCCGCGCGGATGGCTCAGGGCGAGCCTGGCCTTGTGGATCGGTTGTCGGTAGGGCTGGCGTCTATAGCGCCAAATTTTGACGTTATAATTATGGATCCTCCTCCTGCCTTGGGAGCAATCTCGCTTTCTGTGCTGAGGGCAGCAAATGCATTGGTCGTTCCGGTGCCCCCGACAATTATGGACTTTTCGTCAACGACAGCCTTCCTGTCGATGCTGGAGGAGACATTGCGGACGCTAGCGCAGTTTGACAGGGCTCCTTCTCTAGAGTTTCTCAAATTCGTGGCTTCTCGGGTAGAAGAGAACAAGTCGATTCACAAGGAACTTATCAAGCTGATGCAGGCTATTTTCGGCCATCATCTAGTTAGAGCCCCTCTGAAAAATTCTGCTGAAATCGACAATGCCACAGCTCGACTCATGACTGTGTACGAACAGCAAGGAGCGATCACAAGCAAGTCGGTTCGTGATCGCTGCCTTACCTATCTGAACGCAGTGTGTAAGGAGCTTGAAACGGATATTCGGGGAATGTGGCCTAGTCATCAGGAGCGGCTTCGCAAGGAAGGACTGGTGTAATTTTTTCTTGGAGATGGCGGTTCATTGAACTCTCGCAAATCGTCAATTTCTGAAAATTGCAACGTTGCAATTTTGGATTGGTAGCGGAGCGAGAAGCGAAGCACGCATTTTCAAAGCATCATTCGAACTTTTTGCAGGTCGAATAATGTGAAAAAGGAGGGATAAATGTCGGGGAAAAATAGGGCTTTTGCGGACGGGTTAACAGCTGCAATTTCAGGCGTAACCGGTAGACAAGGCCAGTCTCGTCCAAATCGGTCAATCATTAATGATCGTACTAACCGATTGGCAGAAGTTGCTAGCGGTAAAGTTGTTACTCGTACTCACGAGTTTATTGACCCTGCACGATGCAAAATGTGGGAGGGTCATAATCGTGATTACGCCGCGTTGTCTTATGAAAACTGTCGCGAACTTATCGAAAGCATTCGTGCGCAGGGACGCCAAGAGGTTCCGGCCATCGTTCGGCGATTGACCAACAACCCAGATTTTGATTTCGAAGTGATCTGTGGCGCACGCCGGCATTGGTCTGTTTCGTGGCTTAACGCCAATAATTATCGTGACATTAAGTTCCTTGTTGAGCCTCGTGAAATGGAGGACGAGGAAGCCTTCCGTATTGCGGACCTGGAAAATAGGGCGCGTGAGGACCTTACCGATTACGAGCGCGCAAAGGATTACTTGTTGGGTCTGGATCGGTACTATCATGGTCGCCAAAAAACGATGGCAGATCGGTTAAACGTCTCTGAAGCATGGTTAAGCCGGTACCTCGACCTTGCTAGATTGCCTGAAGCAGTCACTCGGGCATTTGTTAGCCCGCATGATATTCGGCTTAAGCATGTGATGCAGATAAAGCCCCTTATTAAAGACAGTGCATCACGCGAAGTGGTCTACGAGGCTGCTGAACGTATTGCTGCGTTGCGAAGCAAAGATCAGAACTACCTTGTGGAACCTGCTGCAGTGGCTCGCGAACTCGAGAATGCGGTAGCAACGGAACTGGGACATCTACGTCGCGGCAACCCGCGCTCGCCTAAACGTGGCGCCGTCGCTATCACTCGCGATACGGATGGCAAAGAGATTGTAAAAATAGATGCGAAGTCGCCTAAGCGTTTGCAGGTCACTTTCATGCTGGCGGAGCTACGTTCTCGCGAAGAGATGGAGGAGGCAGTTAAACTGCTGACGGATCGCTACTGGCCCGTTCAAGAATGAACTTTTGCTTAGGATGCGTAACCTGCAGCAGTCAGCGTATCAGATTTGTTTCTGCGTGAATTACCGGTACTGGGTCTGAGTGGTAATGTTGGGTCACCATTGCACGAGTGTATGTGCCTTGTGTCCGAAATACGTGCTGGGGCGCGTTTGAGAGGACTAAGCGATTTCAGAACAAGCAGGCTGGGCATGTAGCTCGTGGAGGCACTGCGTGTCGATAGGACGGTCTTGCTTGTGTAACTGATGACTGTAAACGTGATGTCATCGCCATACCAACGGTTCTGCAATCATTGCTGGTTAGAGTATTTTTTTCTGACCGTCCTTTTTGTTTTTGGTAGGCCGACTACTCATTGGACTGATTAGTAATTAATGGGCACAGTGGCCCATGACGATATCAGCCGCGTTCTCGAGGCATAGCCAAAGATGCCTGCGGCTTCGAAAGTCATTGCGTCGTCTGCGGATTGGTCATCAACAGGTTTTCATCAGGGGAAATACTGGTTTCCTGATATTCTGCTTTTTTGCTGTGTGTCCACTGGACGAATGCAGGTGAAAGCATGATCGCAATCAGGAAATTCCCCGATTTATTGCCGGGCTTTAGCTGGCGGGATATCGAGGTGAATGGCGTGCGGATCCGCACGGCTACCGGCGGAAACGGACCGCCGCTGCTCATGCTGCATGGTCATCCGCAGATGCATCTGACCTGGCACAAGGTTGCGCCCGCACTGGCGAAACGTTTTACCATCGTGGCCCCAGATCTGCGGGGTTATGGTGATAGCGCCAAGCCTGAAGCTGGGGCGGATCACGCCAACTATTCCAAGCGGGCCATGGCGGCTGATCAGGTTGGCGTCATGCACCAGCTTGGATTTGAACGGTTCATGGTTGTCGGGCATGACCGGGGCGGACGGGTGGCGCACCGCATGGCGCTGGATGCACCGCAGTCGGTGGAAAAACTGGTGCTGATCGATATCGCACCGACAGCAACGATGTATGCCCGGACCAATATGGAATTCGCCCGACGCTATTTCTGGTGGTTTTTTCTGATCCAGCCCGCCCCCTTGCCCGAAAGGCTGATCAGTGGGGATCCAGACTTTTTTCTCGAAAGCCACATTGCAGGACAGATCAAGATACCAGGATCGGTTGATCCGCGTGTCATGGCCGAATATCGTCGATGCTACGCCGACCCGGCAATGCGTCATGCAGCATGCGAAGACTACCGCGCTGCAGCAGGCATCGACCTCGTCCATGATGCGACTGATGCAGACAGGCGGATTGAGGTCCCATTACTGGCTCTGTGGGGCGCACGCGGCACCGTGGGCGCGCTATATGATGTTGTCGAGACATGGCGCGAAAAAGCCGTGGACGTGCGGGGATACGCGATCGACTGTGGTCATAGTCCGCAGGAAGAAGCACCGGCAGAACTGTTGTATCAGCTTGATGTGTTTCTCTGACCTTCGCGAAACAGTTGGAGAGTCAAAGCTCGATTTTCACCGCATTACAGTCAGTTATGCTTTGAAAAGCAGACCCGTTTAATTCAGATGACGCGACCGCTGGAGATATCGATCGGCTGCGTGCGGATTCAGAGGTTACGGAGCGACCCCTGACTCGGATCAGCGGGAGGCGACCGCATGTTCCAGATAGAGCCGCAGCACCGTAACGGCTTCCTTGTCCTGTGCCGGGCGGGGGACCGAATGATCCTGTGGCAGGGCAAAGATCGCCTTGACCAGATGCAGCAGCATCACGGCCCGTTCGTCATGTAGACCCGGAGAACCACCCAGCCGTGACAATAACTGGCTCATGCGCCCGATCAGCGCCTTGCGGAGCGTTCCTGTCCCATCTGGCAGGGTAATCCCGCTGTCGAGCAGGGAAAGGACGACTGAGCGTTCCGTCCGCAGACGCTGGATGATGTCCAGCAGTCCTTCTGCTGCATCACGTGGCGACAGCGGCGGATCGCGGTCGACCAATTCATCCAGGGCATGCAGGAGTCGCGCGCCATAGCGTTCGAGCACTGCGGCTGCGAGCACGTCCTTGGTCGGGAAAAAACGGTAGAGCGAACCGATTGCCGTGCTGGCGCAGGCAGCGATCTCGGTCATCGTCGCCGCCTCGTAAGATTTCTCGCCAAAGACCGTTGTTGCGGCCGTAAGGATCGCTTCAACGCGGTCGCGTCCGCGCTGCCGCTTGGGCGCGAGTGGTGATGAACGGGGCGGGCTTGACATAATGCGAGGGTACCCTCAACTTTCTTTTATGCGAGACAGTCCTCGCATAACCGATTTTCCAATGCCGGTCGATGTTTGACCCGACCATGTATCCAGATCCCGGAAGGCGCCGATCCGTGAACAGATTTGACCCGCGAACCACCGCCCTTGTCCTCATTGACCTGCAGAATGGCATACTTGCCCTGCCAACCGCCCCGCGGCCATCGTCGCAGGTGCTGGAGAGCGGTAAATCGCTTGCTGCCCGCTTCCGGGATGAAGGTGCTACGGTCGTACTGGTTCGGGTCGCGTTTGCACCTGACTTTGCCGACGCGCCGCCCGGTCTGGCCGACCAGCCCTTAAGCCCGCCGGAAGGCGGCCTGCCAGCGGACTGGGCGCACCTGGCCGATGGGCTGGCAGCACCCGGCGATATCGTCATCACCAAACATCAGTGGGGGGCATTTACCGGCACGGAACTTGACCTGCAATTCCGCAGGCGGGGCATCCGGACGGTCGTGCTGGGCGGTATTGCTACGAATTTCGGGGTTGAATCCACTGCACGGCACGGCTGGGAACTTGGCTACCATATTGTCATCGCCGAGGATCTCTGCACCAGCCTGTCAGCAGACCTTCATGATGTTTCCGTCCGCTCGATCCTCCCGCGGATTGCACGCGTGCTGCCTTCCGATACAATCGTGTTTGGCGGTTAAGCGGTGAGGGTGGGGCCGTCCGCATGGCTGCTGGCCGGGCGATGGGGCTTACTGGCGCTGCTTTCGCTGGTTTCCGGTATGCTTCTGGCCGCTTTACGCCTGCCAGCCGCGCCGCTGCTGGGACCACTGGGGGCGGCGGTCGTACTGGCCACACGGGGCGGCGCGGTCCGTATTCCCCGCTGGGCCTTTCTCGGTGCGCAGGGCGTGGTCGGGGTCATGATCGCCAGCTATCTTTCAGCCTCGATCTTTCACGAAATGGCAGCCAGCTGGCCGGTCTTTGTCGCCGGTACGTTTTCTACCCTGTCTGCGGCAGCCCTTCTCGGCTGGCTGCTGACACGTTCGCGCCTGCTACCCGGCAATACCGCGATCTGGGGCTCATCACCCGGTGCGGCCACGGTCATGACCCTGATGGCGGAATCATACGGGGCGGATATGCGGCTCGTCGCCTTCATGCAATATCTGCGCGTGGCGTGCTGCGCCGTCATTGCGGCTGTTATTGCGCGCGTGGCCGGAACGCCGTCCGCCCCGCTGGTCGTGGCGCAGACCCTTTCATGGCATGGAGTTTTACTGGCGCTGGTGATCGCACTGGCAGGGAGCGCTCTGGGCACCCGTCTGCGCGTGCCGGCCGGGGGACTGCTTGTTCCCATGGGGATCGGGATGGCTGCAAGGCTTGGCGCCCATCTGCCGATCGAACAGCCGCATCTTCTGCTGGTCGCGGCCTATGCCCTGGTCGGGTGGGGCATCGGCATGCGGTTTACGCCAGATGTGCTGGCTTATGCCGGACGTGTCTTTCCACGTGTGCTGGGTTCCATCCTCGCGCTGATTGCGGTGTGTGGCGGCTTTGCATTGGTGCTGGCCCGGCTGGCGCATGTGGATCTGCTGACGGCTTATCTTGCAACCAGCCCTGGTGGGGCTGATTCCGTCTCCATTATCGCCTCGACCACAAAAGTGGACATGCCTTTCGTCATTGCCATGCAGGTCGCCCGGTTTTTCTGTGTTCTGCTCACAGGACCAGCTCTGGCGCGTTTTCTATCTCGTAGGTCGTCGGCAAAGGGGTAACAGGTCGTATCGCGAGAGACACATGGGAAACAGGTGGCAGGGAATGAGGGAGTTGCCGAAGACCAGTGTGACAGATCCTTCCATCGCAAACTCGCTGGTGCTGAAACTCGACGACTGTTTCCGGTGGATGACGGGAGCAGCCATTTGTTCACCAAAGTATCCGTCTAAGCCGTCTGTCTGTTTACGGAACGTCCAGCAGACAGACGGTTTTCGCCTCATTTTGGTCATACGAGGCGCTAAATTGTTTTCCGTAAAGCGGACATGATTGGTACAAAGTTCGCTTGCCGGGTTAGGCTGTGTAACGGTCCATCCCGCATATAGGCGTGCTATAGAAAACCCGCATTGCGCATATTGACCTCGCATCGGAAGGGACGCGGCAGCATGTCTGCTGGCAGATAGATCTGATCCTTGTCCACTAAACAGCCTTTTTCCTTTTCTTATTCGTCGCGTTGGTTGTCATATCGCACACGGCGAGTAAAGCGTAGGCATACTGGAACCCTGCCTCCCGAACCCAGTGCTTGGTCACGACAAAAAACCACGCAAGCATGGCAAACAGATTGACCGCAAATGTAGCTAGGATAGCGGGGCCAAGATCAGATGCTACTTTTGCTAACGCCGCAAAGTCACAATTTCTTATCGAATCCACGAAATTAGGGGCTTTGTTAAAAATTGTGAGCATCGTGATGACCAACGTCAGGAAGCAAAGGGCAAGTGCGAAAGGCTTGAGACCCAGCAAATTACGACGAAACCCATATTGCGCATTCTCGCGCTCCACCATCGCAAACTCTTTGCCTCGCGTTCTTTCTTTCAACCATCGTACTGCTGAATCATACACCGCATCGGCGCCTGCGAGATTCGCTTGCTCTTCCTGAACCGTGGGGAAGGATAGATTTTCGGGTACTACGCCTGCCAGATATGTGTGGTAACGCAGCCGAGTGTGCTGATCGAGTTCGCTGTCATGCCGCAAAAGTAGTGTTGTCGGCCATCCGCCCCACCTCTTCAGTAGTTTTGGCTCAAGCCGCTTGCCCTTGGTGCGAGCATATGAGCCAAGCGCGTACAGAAGGCCGCATGACGTCGCTAATGTAAGAAGGGTCGCACCGCCACTGGAAAGCAGAAGCCACGGGAACCAGGCCAGTATGGTGAGAAGGGGAGGAAAGATCGCTAGAAGAGCAGGAAACAGTCTGGCCTGCCGACCATAGCTATCGAATAGCTGTGCAATACCATTCTGGGTTGGTATCGCCACCGTCAAGCCTCCTCATAAGAATCTGGATATGCGGTAGGTACCGATCGCGTGTAATCGGGCCGTGATGGCGCGGCGCCGCCCGACATACGGATATTTTGGCCCTCGGTCATGTAAAGATTTGCACCACGATGGATAAGCGCGCGTTGCACGACTTTACGGGGGTGGTCTTCATCTGCCTTCGCTGAGCTGATGTAGGCCTGAAAATGCCCTGTCTCCTGCTGCTCCTGGAGAATTGGGCCTACAATAGCGTTTAGTAAATCCGTGTTAACATTGTGTCGCCCACCATGGTGTGGAACTTGGAATCTGTCGATCCCCGGAAGGGTCAAACCGACATATGGTGCATAGTCGATGACCTCCTGTAGACCGTTTCGTCCCGTATCAGCAGTTAACAGGATTTTCTTGCCATTCAGCATAGCGTACTGGACTACACTCATCTCATTTTCGTTGCTCGTATCTCCTGGCGGAAAGGCTTCCGCTCCCCATGATGCTCGGAGCAACGCGACTGCTGTCTTCGCCTTCTCCATGATGGTACCCAAAATACTGTCGACTCTGGATTCGATCCCCAAGCTTTCCGGCGTTTTGTTCGACGTTAAAATGAGATCGAGGTACCGCTCCCGCGAGGGGGCCATGACGTGGAATGCACCGATCTGCGCCCCTTGGAACGGTTCATGGATTGGAATGCCCTTGTCAATCGCTATATCTTCAAGAGCTGCAAGGTTAGCGTACGCACGCCGCAGGGCGCCTCGTAGGTGTGGTACACTCTCATAAGTACTAAAATGCTCAATGAGTTCTTCCGCATACTCCCACGGGCGGAGCATCCATAGTTCACCGACCTCAAAATGTTCGAGAATTGCGATTAGACCATGTGCGTGATCCCCATCGTTATGCGTCGCGACCACACGATTGATGAATGTCGGATTATCGTAATACTTGTTGATGAGGTCTCGAAGACACTCCCCACTGGTAGTATACCCCCCATCAACAACGTGGATGGTCGTCTCTCCTGCCAATTCATAGCGAATTGCTATTGCATCGCCACTCTTTTTTGTTTCGACACCTAATAAATCTATTTCAAAGAAATCAGCCATTAGATATTCTTCTCTCCGATAAAAAATTACTGCGATATCACTATACAAGTTGCGACTAGATATAGATGGAAAGCGTCATAAGCTTTTGCAAGACGATGTAGAGGCTTTTTCCACGAGCGATTAGCCAACGCCGGGAACTCATTTCCTCATCATGTAAAACTGATGACTTCAGGTCAAAATCTGGACACCTTTACCATAAAAACGTTCACTATTGAAATTTTGTGCCTAATAGCAGACCTTCCGTTTCTCCCCACTTGCCTGCCTCTCTGGCGGACGCAGTGGCTCGCTATAAGTTGAGGAGTTTGCTTATAGCGCATTAGACCGTTTTGCTACGGTGCGGCCTGATGACCGTGTAGACCGAGGGCAGCACGAACAGCGTCATGCTCGTGCCGACGATCATGCCGACGACAATCACCGTTCCCAGTCCGAAGCGGCTGTTTGCGCCTGCCCCAGTAGCGATGACCAGGGGCGCAAGCCCCACGACCATTGCTGCTGTGGTCATGATGATCGGTCGGAAACGGATGGCGGCCGCCGTCTCGATTGCTGTCCTGCGGTCTACATTGTCACGATGAAGGATCTCGTTTGCGAACTCGACCATCAGGATGCCATGCTTGCTCACCAGCCCGATTAACGTAATGAGTCCGATTTCAGTATAGATGTTTAAGGTCGTCACACCGAGGGCGAGCGGAATAAGGGCGCCAAACACGGATAACGGCACACTGACAAGGATGATCACAGGATCAGTGAAGCTGTTGTACTGAACCGACAGCACAAGATAGATGGCGATCAGTGCGAAAAGGAATGCAAAAATCAGAGCGTTTCCTTCCTGTACATACTGTCGTGAATCAGACTGCCAGTCATAGCTGTAGCCGGGCGGGAACTCCGCTGCCTTTACCTTCAGGAAGCTCACTGCGTCACCCATCGTAACACCTTTGGCGAGAATGGCCTGAAACGTGGCGGAATTCTGCTGGCCGAACTGGGGTAGACGGTTGGGTTCGACATCGACCCGCACGCTGGCCAGGGCCGACAGCGGTACCTGATGGCCGTTCTGGTCGCGCATATAATAGGTCTTCAGCGCGTCCGGCGTCAGGCGGGACAGGGGAACGGCCTGCGGGATCACGTCATAGGACCGGCCATAATAGCCAAAGCGATTGACGTAGTTTTCCCCGATCAGCGTGTTCAGTGCGTTGCCGATCCGCTCCATACGGATCCCGAGCGCATTGGCTTTCGTCCGATCGACTGTGACCCGAACAACCGGATTATCGAAGGCGAGGTCGCTATCGACCACGGCAAACAGACCGCTTTTAGAGGCTTCTTCCCGCAGGTGTGACATGACGCTGAAGACGTTGCGATAGGTATCATCACTGCGAACGACCATCTGAACAGGCAGGCCACCGGTTGAACCTGGCAGCGCCCCCATCTGAAACACGAAAACGCTGGTCCCCTGGATGGAAGCAACACGCTGTTGCAGGTCCGTCTGGATCTGATCGGCGTTACGCCTGCGCTTGCCCCAGTCATCGAGATTGACACCGCCGACGCTGTTGGCGATCCCGTCAATTCCGTTCATCTGCCAATGGCTATGGCCTTCCGGGATTTCAGACATCTTCTCGTAAAGTGTCTGGGCGTACGTCTCGACATAATGAAGATTGGCATATTGCGGAGCCTTGACCGCCGTATAGACAATGTCCTGGTCCTCATTGGGTGCCAGTTCGCTCTGGGACACGTGCAGCATCACCGGAATAAGAAGGAAGATCACCGCCGCCGTGCCGAGCGGAACCCAGCGATGCCGCAGCGAAAAATCGAGCACGGTTTCATAGCGCGCGGTCATGAAACCGAAGGCATGCTCGGCCATTCGTTCCATGAATCCTTCCTTTTCTTTCGTTTTGAGCAATTTTGCACTCATGAGCGGCGACAGGGTGAGTGCGACGACACCGGAGACGATGACGGACCCGGCCAGCGTGAGCGCGAATTCCCGGAACAGCGTGCCCGTCAGTCCGCCCATGAAAGCGATCGGGGCGTAAACCGCTGTAAGTGTGAGGGTCATCGCGACAACAGGGCCTGCCACCTCACGCGCCCCAAGTAACGCGGCGTCGAAGGGGGATTTGCCCTCTTCGATATGGCGATGGACGTTCTCGATCACGACGATGGCGTCATCGACCACGAGCCCGATCGACAGCACCATCGCCAGCAAGGTGAGCAAATTCAGGCTGAACCCGAAGGTGTACATCAGGCCGACGGCACCGAGCATCGAGAGGGGTATAGTGGCGATAGGCACGATCACCGCCCGCACGGTGCCGAGGGAGAGGTAGATCACCAGGATCACGATGAGCAGCGCCTCGATGAAGGTCTCGGTCACTTCATCGATCGACGCCTGGATGAAATGCGCGGTCTCGTAAGGAACGCGGACATCAATTCCCGGCGGGAGCGTCGCCTTGAGTTTCGGCATGATCTCGTTGAGACGCGAGATGATCGTCAGCGGGTTGCCCGTCGGCGACGGCTCCAGACCCACGAAGATCGAAGGTCGGGGTGTCGGCTTGCCGTTCGGCGGCCGAAGCGTGCTGGTCTGCGAGCTGGTATCGGTATTGTCCGGTCCGAGTTCGGCGCGTCCGATGTCCCGCACCCGGATAACCCGGCCACCGGTCGAGCGCAGTACCATGTCACGGAATTCCTCGACCGTTTTCAGATCCGTGTTGAGGTTGATATTGCTGATCGTATAAACGCCCCGGATCCGGCCGGGTGCTGCCTGGAAATTGTTTTCCCGGATGGCCTGCGCGACATCCTCACCTGTCATGTCGTTGGCGGCCAGTTTTTCGGGATCGAGCCAGAGGCGCATCGAAAGGCGCTGCTCTCCGAAATAACTGATCTCGGATACACCCTCTATGCCCGAGAGCATCGGTGCTGCGACCCGGTGGATATAATCCGAGATTTCGTAAAGAGGCCGCGTCGTGCTGGCAAAACCAATATAGGCGACGGCGGTGAAGCCGCCCGAGGTGCGTTTGATGACCGGATCATACGCGCCTTCCGGCAGCCGGTATTTGACGGCGTTCACCTTGGACATCACGTCGGTCAGGGCGCGCATGGAATCATAATTCAGCATCATGCGCACCGTCACCACGCTGAGGCCCTGCGTGGTGGTGGAGGAAAGGTAATCAATGCCCTCGACGGACGCGACGGCCTCGCTGATCGGCTGGGTCACGAAGCCCTGCATGAGGTCGGATGACGCGCCCGGATAGCGGGTCGAGATCAGAATCGTGGAGGTTTCGAGGGTTGGATATTGACGTGTAGCGATGGAATTGAGGCCCTTGATCCCGAAGAGAACAATCAGGATCGTCACGACAATCGCGAGGACAGGCCGCCGAAGAAAGCGATCAGTGAAACTCATTGTGCCAGTCCTTCCAGGCCAGCCATAGGAAGAACCTCAGGAGTTTCGCGCACCGTTATGCCGTCCACGAGACGGTTCTGACCGCTGCTGACGACGCGATCGCCCGGCTTCAACCCGTCGTCAATGGCGACCCAGCCCATGCGTCGATCGCTTTCGCGTATTGCTGTCGGGTGGACAGCGAGGCCTTTGTCAGACGGGCGCTCTACAAAGACGGTTTCGCCATAGGCCGAGTACGTAACTGCCGTTTCCGGCACAACCATGCGTGGTGCGACGGTCGCTGTGAGACTCACATGCGCATAAGTTCCCGGATGGAGATCGGGCGGGGGATCATTGAGGAGGGCTTGGACCGACAGCGTTCGTGACCCGTCGATTTTCGGGTCGATGGCGGTAACAACTGCGTCGAAGTGATGGTCTGGATCGGTGTCGAGTGTGGTGTGGACGATCTGGCCAAGATGCACGCTGGCGGCATTTTCTTCGGCCAGAATGAAGTTGACCCGCATCCGGGCGTAGGACGTCAGCGTGGCGATGGCATCACCCGGATTCAGATACTGGCCGAGATTGACGCGTCTGATCCCGACGGCACCATCGAAGGGTGCGCGGATATGCTTCTGGTCGATCACCGCCTGCACTCTGGCGACATTGCCTTTCGCGGCTTCGAAGCGCGCCGTGGCTGTCTCCAGATCCTCGTGGCTCTCCACGCCGGTCCGGATGAGAGAACGGGCACGGGCCAGATCGGCCTCGGCCGCGCGCAATTCGCCGCTCTGGCGGATCAGCTCGCCCTGTTCCGGTGCGTCATTGATGACCAGGAGCAGCTGGCCTTTCCGGACGATCGCCCCGGAATCGAAATCCAGTTCAGTGATCCGGCCGGCGATTTCAGGGGAGAGCGTTACCCCCTGGAACGGCTCGACCTGACCGATCGTCTCGATATGGGCGGCGAAGGGGACGGGTCTGACCGGCCAGACGGATACCGCCGTTGCCGGAGCGTCGGCAGCCCTGCCGGCGGCGGGCAGAGACATCAGCACCGCGAGAGCGGTGACATGGCGCCAGGGGACGGAGAAGCGTCGCACAGATATCTCCTGAAGTTATTGGTATACGCGGATATACGTACCTAAAAGGCTGGAAAGTCCGGACATTGGAGGCCGAACGCGCATCAGATGCCGGTCATCGCGCCGCGAGCCGGACGGATCGCCACTGATCGGATGTGACATGGGCGTCGGCCAGGCCACCGCCCGTCGCCACCATGATCCGCACCGTCTGACGGAACATTTCGGTCTGTGCCCGCACCGTGTTCTGGCGTGCGAGCAGAACGAGCCGGCGGGCGTTGATCGGCTGGAGGATGTTTTCCCGACCCGCCTGATACCCGGCCTGACTCAGGGTCAGCGCATCATCGGCCGAGGTCAGGGCCTGAAGCTGGTTGTCCAGTTCCGTCGACGCGTTCTTCAGGCCGTTCAGACTATCGGCGACCTCCCGAAAGCCGTTGATGACCACTGACTGGTAGTGATCGAAAGCGATCCGATAGTCATCTTCCGCCTGTTTTTTCCGGGCCTTCAGGGTGCCGCCGTGGAACAGCGGCAGAGCAGCGCCGCCGATCAGGCGCCACGCCGCACCGGCGGGGCCACCCATCAGACCTTCGGCAGCGGCGGCCGCACTGAGGGTCAGGCGGGGATACAGGTCAGCCGTCCGGGCACCGATTTCGGCATTCGTCGCGCGCATCATGGCTTCGGCGCCGATGATATCCGGACGGGCATGGACAAGGTTGGAGGGCACGACCACAGGGATGTCTGGCGGAAGGCTGAAATCGGCGAGGGTCAGGGTCGGTGCGGTCCAGTTGGCGGGCGAATGTCCGGTCAGGACGGCCAGTGTCGTTCGCGCGGCTTCATGGGCATTGATCAGCGACGGCAGGAGAGACTGGTCGTGCGCCAACTGCGCTTCGGCCGTCACGACATCCAGTCGGGGTCTCCTGCCCGCCTGCCAGGCGCGTATCGCCAGACGAAGCGTTTCCCGGTCGGTGCTGATTACGTCATGAACGACAGCAATCTGCTCTGCTGTCGAGGCGGCTTCGAAGGCGGTCAGGACCGTGTCGCCGACCACCAGCAACATCGTGACGTCCCGGCGCTCCCTTTCGGCATCCTTTTGCGCGCCAGCCATCTGGATCAGACGATGGTTGCCTCCGAAAATATCGGGATCATACGAAAGGTCGAGACCTGCCGAGTAGGCGGAGAAAGCCGGGAAGGTCCATGCCCAGGGGCCGAACAGGGCGGCCCCATATTCCTGCCGTCCTTCGGTGCCGGTGGCGTCGATCTGGGGCATCAGGCTGCCTTGCGCGGCATGAAGTCCCTCGGCCGCCTTGCGCAGGTTGGCCTGGGCTGCCTGGATCGACCAGTTGTTCCGGAGTGCCTCGGTGACGAGGCCGTCCAGCCGGGGCGAACGAAAGAGACGCCACCAGTCGGAGCCTGGCTTCCCGGCGGCCTGATACGGGGAGTTGAACGAAGCTATGGTCGCTGTTTCCGACCGGGTTTCGCCGAATGTTGCGGCATTCGGTGGTTGGGGTGCCTTGTAGGTCGGGCCGACTGTGCAGCCTGTGAGGCCCGGCAGCAGGGCAACAAGAGTTAGCCAGGCCGGGCGTGGTGCTGCGGCGCTCCGCTTTGGCCTCTGGGTATGGAGCAGGAAATTGGATGGCAAGGCGGCCTCCGGGCGTCATGAACGAGTCTCTTTAATACGAACATATACGTACATACGGACCAAAGACCAGCCTTATCGAGAAACTGGTGTGTGACGGAGGCTGGGAAGCAGGGTTTTCTTGACCCGTACCCATGATACGCGTACCAATTCACGCATGATTGCACGTCATCCGAAACGCGAGGATATCCGGCTTGAAGCCGTGCTGACGGCATTGGGTAATCCCATCCGTCTTGCCGCGGTCCGGACAATTGCCGTGGGTGGCGAACACCCCTGCTGTGATGTGCTCCCGCAGATTCCGAAATCCACCATGACCCATCACTGGCGCGCCCTGCGTGACAGCGGTGTGGTCTGGCAGCGCCATATCGGTCGGGAATACCGTCTTGAGTTGCGGCGCGAAGATCTGGACAGTCGCTTTCCGGGTCTGCTGGATTCCATCCTTGGCCCGCTTGTCAGCGACCCGCTCACGCAGGAGACGATTTCCGAATACGACCGCTCCCGCCAAGGTGCGCCTGCCTGACGAAAGCACAGGCGGGACGGCCTTTGCTCAGGGAGTGCCGGAGCCGGAAGGCGGGATAACGCAGCCCGTGCTGTCGCAGGTCATGCCGCTGGTAGGGCTCTCGGACGCGGTTTTGCGCGCATTGTTCCATGACTGGCGCAGGGCGGCCAGCAATTGTGCTTTCGGCTGCGCGCCTGAAAGAGCGTAGGCGCCGTCGAAGGCAAAGAAGGGCACACCATGAATGCCGGCCTGCGACGCACGGGTTTCATCACGCCTGACATCTTCGGCGAAGTCGGTGCTCGTTAGCGTGGCGTGCGCGGCATCGCCATCAAGACCGACATCCTGCACAAGGCCGACAAGTACGTCATGGTCGGCGAGGGGGGCATTGTCGGTGAAATAGGCCCGGAACAGCCGTTCCGTCATCTCCGCGCCGCGACCGTGCTGCTCAGCAAATTTGGTCAGCCGGTGCGCGTCGAAGGTGTTGGTGTAGCGGACTGAGGCATAGCGCATGTCGAGGCCGCATCGGTCGCCCATGGATGTGATGTGGTCGATCATGGCCTGAGCGTCGCTTCGGCTTTTGCCGTATTTTCGCATGATGCGGTCGAGCGTTGTGGTGGTTACCGCCGGACCCGACGTCGGATCGAGTTCGAAGGCCTGGAAGACGATTTCGACTTCAGGGGCATGTTCGAATTCGGCCAGGGCGGCTTCGAGAAAGCGCTTGCCGATATAACAGTAGGGGCAGGCATAGTCAGACCAGATTTCGAGTTTCATGACAGGCTCCATGACGCTTGCGAGAAATACGTATGTATTCGTATCATGGTCTCTATCAAGCCTGCGGTCACGTCGCTGTGACTAGGTACAGGCGATACAGGAGGAGCAGCCATCATGATGACATCCCGCGTCCCGCTGGAATTTACGACCGGCCCCGATCCGGTGGCCACCATCATTCTCATTCATGGACTTGGCGCCAGCGGCGAGACTTTCCGGCCCGTGGCGCAGGCGCTGGATCTGAGCACAGTGGGCGCCGTGCGTTTTGTCCTGCCCAATGCGCCGGTCAGGTCGGTTTCCGTCTGTGGGGGCGAGCGGATGCCAGCCTGGTATGATCTGCTGGACCAGAATTTCGTGGCGCGGGAGGATGAGGCCGGACTGAAGGAAGCAGCGGCGTATTTCACGCGGCTGATCGATCGGGAAATCGAGCGGGGAATGGCGCCGGAGCGCATTGTGATCGGCGGATTTTCGCAGGGCGGCGCAATGTCGCTGATGACCGGCCTGCGCTATTCGTGTCCTTTGGCCGGGATCGCCGATCTGTCGGGTTATCTGCCCCTGGCACCCGCAACCGGCCGGGAACGTACTGCCGCAAGCCGCGCCACACCGATCTTCATGGGACATGGAACACGGGACGGCATTGTTCCGCTGGCACTTGCTGACGCAGCGCGCCGTCATCTGGCCGACTGGGGATATGACATAACCTGGCGGACCTATCCCATGGATCATACAATCACCGAGGCTGAAATCCGGGATCTGAACATCTGGCTGTCTGACGTGTTGAAGCCGACGACCCTCTGAGAAAGGACGCGTTCCATGATCGATCTTTTCTACTGGCCGACCCCGAACGGTCACAAGATCACGCTGTTTCTGGAAGAAGCCGGGCTGGATTACACCATTCATCCTGTCGATATCAGCGCGGGGGACCAGTTCCGGCCGGAGTTTCTGGCCATTTCTCCCAATAACCGGATGCCCGCGATAATTGACCGGAGCCCGAAAGATGGCGGTGAAGCCATCAGCATTTTTGAATCAGGGGCAATCCTCCTCTACCTCGCAGAAAAAACGGGGCGGTTTCTGCCTGAGGATATCCGGGGCCGCACGGCGGTCACCGAATGGCTGTTCTGGCAGGTTGGCGGTCTGGGACCGATGGCGGGGCAGAACCATCATTTCGGACAGTATGCGCCAGAGAAAATTCCCTACGCCATCACACGCTATGTCAACGAGACCAACCGTCTGTATGGCGTGATGGACCGGCGTCTGGCGCGGGTGCCATTCCTCGGTGGTGCCGAATACAGCATTGCGGATATGGCCAGCTATCCATGGGTCGTGCCGTGGCAGCGCCAGCAGCAGGACCTTGAGGAGTTTCCGAACCTGAAGCGCTGGTTTGATGCCATCGCCGCGCGACCGGCAACGATACGGGCCTATGAGAAAGGGAAAGACCTGTCAGCGCGACCAGGCGTGACGGAAGAGGGGAAGAAAATCCTCTTCGGTCAGACAGCCCGATCCGTCACCCGGTAAGACAGGACAATCAGCAGTTGGAACCCGTCCTGACTCTGGCGTAGCAGGTTAACCAGTCTGATCGATGTAGCGCCCCAGCATATCCCTGCTGGCCTGAAGGCGGTCGATCTGTGCGTCCATCTTCCGTCGTTCACGTTGCAGAATGGCGCGCAAGTTATCACAGGGCTGGAAGCTTGGGTCATCGGTCAGGATACAGGGCAGCAACTGACGGATCGCGTCCAGTTTCAGGCCCGCTTCGGTGAGCATCTGGATGCGCCGGACCGCGATCTCATCGCCTTCCGAATAGTCCCGATAGCCGGATTCCTGTCGATCGGGCGCAAGCAGGCCTTCCTGTTCGTAATAGCGCAGCATGCGGATACTCACATCTGTCCGACGGGCCAGCTCGCCGATCTTCATCATTTTCTCCTTGACCCTGACAGCGCTGTCAGACCTTAGCGTGCCTGTCGCATCACCGCACGGAGAATATGCACATGCGACTTTACCGACTGAAACATACCGAAAATGGCGTCCGTCCCGTTCTGGATGAAGCGCCGGATCCTTCGCCTGTTCCGGGCGAGGTTCTGGTGAAAATACAGGCCGCCAGCCTGAATTATCGGGATCTGCTTCTTCTGGGGGATCCGGCCATGACGGCAGCCGCTGGCCGCGTGCCACTTTCTGATGCTGCAGGTCTTGTTGCAGCAGTAGGGAAGGGCGTAGCTGACTGGAAGGAAGGCGATCTTGTATGCATTCCGTTCTTTCGGGACTGGATCGGCGGTATCTTTCGAAATGACTACATGAACTGCCCCGGGTTTACCGGAGAGTAAAACTCTCGGAGGATGAGCCCTATGGCAGAGAAGAAAACATCGCGTTATTCGCCTGAGTTCCGTGAGCGCGCCGTGCGCCTTCTGGACGAGCATCGCTCGGATTACCCGAGCCTATCGGCGGCCTGTCGCGAGATTGGTGGCAAGCTTGGCTGCTCGGGCGACAGCCTGCACGACTGGTGGAAGCAGGCCCGACGGGACGCTGGGGCGCAACCGGGGCCGACCTCGGCCGAGACGGCACGGATCAAGGCGTTGGAGCGTGAGGTCCGTGAACTGCGTCAGGCCAATGAGATCCTGAAGAAGGCTTCGGCTTATTTTGCGCAGGCGGAGCTCGACCGCCCGTTTCGCAAATGATCGCGTTTATTGAAACCTGCTGTGCCGATTATGGGGTCGAGCCAATCTGTCGCGTTCTGCCGATTGCCCCGTCCACGTTTTACCAGCAGGCGGTCATAGCAAGAGAACCGGCCAGGGCCAGCCCGCGTGCACGGCGCGATAGGGAGTTGATGGAACATATCCGTCGGATCTGGCAGGACAACCGTGCTGTTTATGGTGCGCGCAAGGTCTGGCACAGCCTGCAGCGTGAAGGACGACAGGTTGCGCGCTGCACTGTTGAGCGTCTGATGCGCAAGATGGGTCTGAAGGGTGTAATCCGGGGCCGGAAGGTCATCACGACCCGTCCGGATACGGCGCGCCCCTGTCCCGATGACAGGGTCAACCGGCAGTTCCGGGCCGAGGCCCCCAACCAGCTCTGGGTCTCGGACTTTACCTATGTCCAGACCTGGAATGGCATGGTTTATGTGGCGTTCGTCATCGATGTGTTCGCCCGCAGGATCGTGGGCTGG
The DNA here is from genome assembly GCF_057359305.1 of Komagataeibacter ossonobensis. Lineage (NCBI taxonomy): Bacteria > Pseudomonadati > Pseudomonadota > Alphaproteobacteria > Acetobacterales > Acetobacteraceae > Komagataeibacter > Komagataeibacter ossonobensis. The sequence continues at coordinate 26,188 of NZ_JBXAYQ010000033.1, forward strand.
AAAGTCTCGACGTCCATGACCACCCAGTTCGTGCTCGATGCCCTTGAACAGGCCATCTGGCAACGAAAGCCCGCGGGAAACAAGCCGCTGATCCATCATTCGGACCGTGGATCACAATACCTGTCGATCCGATATACCGAACGCCTGGCGCTGGCTGACATAGACGCCTCGGTCGGCACGGTTGGGGACAGCTACGACAATGCACTGGCGGAAACGATCAACGGTTTATACAAGGCCGAGGTCATCCATCATCTGGGACCATGGAAATCCATGGCGCAGGTCGAATGGGAAACCCTCAAGTGGGTGGACTGGTATAATAATCGACGCCTGCTGGCGCCAATCGGCTACAGGCCTCCTGCCGAAGCCGAACGAGCCTTCTATGCAGATCAGAGCAGGCTTGATATCGCTGCCTGATTACTGAACAAATCGCTCTCCGGTAAACCCGGGGCAGTTCAACATGCGTTCGGCCTTTGGTGGTCCCAACACGGAAGGCGTCCTGCAGGACTATGTCAGCGTCCCGGCCGGGTCACTCATCGCAAAGCCTGTGCATCTCTCCTTTGAGGAGGCTGCGACGTTACCGTGTGCTGCAGTGACGGCATGGCAGGCGCTCATGGTCAGGGGACATCTGCGCGAAGGCGATACCGTGCTTGTTCAGGGGACAGGTGGCGTGGCGCTGTTTGCGCTTCAGTTTGCCGTAGCCAGGGGAGCGCGGGTCATCATCATCTCGTCTTCCGACGAAAAGCTTTCACGTGCCCGGAAACTGGGTGCATCCGAGCTGATCAATTATGTCAGGACGCCGGACTGGGATGAAGCTGTCAACACGCTTGCCCATGGAGACGGTGTCAGCCATGTCCTGGAACTGGGCGGACCGGAGACCTACCCCCGATCCATCAAATCGATCGGGGCCGGTGGCCACATTGCCCAGATAGGCGTGCTGACCGGCTTCGGGCCGCGCCCGGATATCGATCGCATCCGCAGCACCAATGCCAGCATTGACGGAATTACTGTGGGCTCCGGGGACCACTTTCGGGAAATGAATGCGTTTCTGACCCACCAGGAGATCCATCCTGTCATCGACAGGGTCTTTCCTTTCGAACAGGCAGGTGAGGCCTACGACTATCTTCAGAGCGCGAAGCACTTTGGAAAGATCGTGATCGATCTGTCCTCATAATACGCTTTCCGGTTTTCGAGGCACGCCAGCGTTAGTCTGCGAGGCCACGTCCTGTGCCGAGCAGGCAGACGCTGGCGTGCCTCCATATGCATAGGCCAGTGTGGAGGCGAAGATCTGCATGAAGCACGCTGTTTCGTAGTGTAATCGCTCACCCGGTTAACATCGCCGGTATCGAGGATGTTGCATCATGACAGGCCAGGCATCCGTATAAAACCGGGCAGCGTACGAACCCGTTCGAACCAGCGTTGCAGGGCAGCGTAGGGTGTGAGGTCAATACCGCCTTCAGGCCCGAGCGCGAGATAGGGAAATACGGCGCAATCTGCGATGGTCGGGTGTCCCAGTGCCAGCCAGTCATGAGTGGCAAGATGGGCGTCAATTCGAGGCAGAAGCCGATCTGTCCAGCGGAGTGCCGCGTCCATATCCAGCGGATATCCGAATTTGCGGATCAGTCGTGCCGTATTCGGCCCGTTACGAATTTCGGATGCTGCCACTGACAGCCATTCCATGATCAGGGCCTGCGAACGACCATCTTCCGGCCACCAGTTCCGTGTCTCAAGCTTTGCAGCGAGATAGACAAGAATGGCCTGGGAGTCCCGGATGACGGTTGGTCCATCGACGAGCACCGGCACTTCCTGCCAGGGATTGAGGGCTGTGAAGGCAGCACTCTTCTGTTCGCCTGCGCTCAGGTCAACGGGGATAAGCTCCAGCTCAATTCCGGTAAGGGCCGCGAACAGGCGCACCTTGTAGCAGTTTCCGGACAGTTCGAGATCATAGAGTTGCATCGTCTCGTAACCTTTCCCCATCTTTCTTGCCTCTAAACTCAGGCGAAGTTATAAAAGCTACCGATCGGTCGGGTGTAAAGGCTAAAATGAAGACGACGCTGCGTAATATCGTGATGGAGGCCCGTGAGCTGTTTCGGGAGCACGGTTATGATGGTGCCTCCATGCAGGATCTTGCGTCTCGGGTTGGGCTGAAAAAGGCCAGTCTTTACACGCGTTTTCCGAATAAGGAGGCGCTTGTCCCGGAAGTCCTGGCACTTACTCTGGAAGAGACTCTCCAAGGTTTGCCGGACCCGAACGATGACTGGCGGCTCACCTGGCAAACTTTAATCGGGCGCATTGAAAAGACACTTGAAGAGCGCCAACGCTGTGTCGGGCTGCATCTGGCCTACGGGGTAACGTCGGCTATGCCCGACGCCCAAGCCGCAGTCTGTCAGTTCTTTATGGCCCTGCGTGAGCAAATGGCCCAGATATTGCGGGCCGGCGATATTGCTGACCCGAATGCAGTTGCCGCAGACACTCTGGCGCAGCTTGAGGGTGCCACGCTGTGGATCATGACGTCTGGAGATATGGCACCGCTCCGTCGGGCTGTGGAAAAGGCCCGCGAGATCTCTCCCCTGTCATTAATTTCTTCACCACCTCTCGAGGTACAGGAAAGGAAAAAGCATTGAGAATTGCCGTATTCTGTGGATCAGCGTCTGGACATGACCCTGTGTACCAGCATGCAGCAAAACAGCTTGGTCAGACGCTTGCCCGTCAGGGGATCGGTCTCGTTTATGGCGGCGGTCATGTCGGCCTGATGGGCGCAGTTGCTGACGCCGCACTGGTACATGGCGGAGAGGTTATAGGCGTGATGCCTCAGGCGCTTGTCGATCGGGAAATTGCCCATAACGGACTGACCCGTCTCGATGTTGTTTCGGACATGCATGCGCGTAAGGATCGTATGTCAGAACTGGCTGACGGGTTCGTAGCATTACCCGGCGGTGCGGGGACTCTGGAAGAGCTATTCGAACAGTGGACCTGGGCTCAACTCGGGATTCATGAAAAGCCATGTGGCTTTCTAAACGTGAATGGTTATTTCAATCCTCTCTTGTCCATGGTCTACCAAATGGTCGATCAAGGCTTCATGAAGCCAGATTATGGCCAGATGCTTGTGGTCGTTGATGAGGTCGAGGCATTGCTTCAGAATTTTTCGCAATACAGTCCACCGAAGCGGAAGTGGGCTGAAAAGCTTGCAAAAAGATCATGCACGATTGGTACGACCTAACCGCTTTATCTTTAGGCACTGCAGCGGCAGGAGGACGGGATAAATGGACTATACACTTGAACCGATCGGATATGTTCGTGGAGGAAGGACTGCGCCTGTTGATGACAATTGGGGCGGTTCCCACGCAACTATAGAACTTGACCAGGCACGCTTTACCAGCGAGGCCTTGGCTGGTTTGGACAGCTTCAGTCATGTTGAGGTGATCTATCTTTTTGACAGAGTCTTGCCCGAAAAAATTGAATATGGTGCACGTCATCCACGAGGACGGCAGGATTGGCCTCTGATCGGGATATTCGCACAGCGAGGTAAAAACAGGCCGAACCGACTGGGTGCTACGATATGCAGAATTGGTGCGGTGGATGGTACAAAGTTTCATGTCGAGGGACTGGATGCGATTGATGGTACCCCAGTGATCGATATCAAACCGGTCATGCGAGAATTCCTGCCGCATGGGGAATTACGTCAGCCCGAATGGGTTGCGGAACTGATGAAAAATTACTGGAAGTGAGGTAGCGTAAAGCCAAGAACGGAGTTCAGGCGTTCATGGGGATAGCAAGAAACCTCAGTGGTCTCTACAGAAAAAATATTATTTCGAATCTCCAGTTCAGATTGAGATATTCACTTGGATGGTAACGGGACTATGAACGAAGCTGTACGCCATTATGATCAACTTCTTGCGGCCCATTGCTCGTGGATGAATGGGTTGCCTCTGAGGGAGAAGGTTGCTGAACAGAAAGCACTTCTTACAAATCTGGGTCTGGGCGATGGTCCGACAGGGGCAGCCATAGATCTTGGATGCGGGCCTGGTTATCAGTCGTTTGCTCTGGCAGACATTGGATACAGTCCGGTGATTGCCATCGATACAAGCGCTGATCTTCTGGCAGAGTTGGAAAAGGCCAGAACAGACTGCCAGGTCAGGACAGTCCGCGCAGACCTGCGTAATTTCCCGACGCTGGTTGAACCGACTTCGATAGATGCAATCGTCTGTATGGGCGATACGCTGACTCATCTCGACAAGCGGGTCGACGTATCAAAACTCTATCGTGATGCTTACGATGCTTTGGCGCCGGGTGGACGCTTTGTTCTTACCTTCCGTGATTTTTCACAGGAACTTACCGGAGTGGATCGTTTTATTCCTGTCCGGGCTGATGATCACCGTATCATGACCTGTGTGCTGGAATATGAGGCGGAGAGCGTCGTTGTATACGATCTGGTTCATGTGCGTGATGAAGCTGGATGGACTTTTCAGAAGAGCAGTTACCGGAAATTACGTCTTTCTCCGTCTAAGCAGGTCGTCGAACTGGAAGAAACTGGTTTTACGATCGATCACGCTAAGTCTGTGGGTCGGATTTACGCGATTTCAGCACGGAAATAAAATAATAGTATGGCATACGCACAGAATTGATAAACACCGGCCGTTCAAAATCAGTCTGTCGGCGTGAGTCGAACAGTGCCGCAAAAATTCGAATTTGATCGCAAGATTCGGAGCGCCGCGCTCTGGGGACGCGGTTACGGTCGTAAGCAGAAAGACAATCGACCGGAGATCACCATGTCATTCCGTATAACCGGCCTGGACCCGGCTCCTTTCCGTCACCTCTACGGCATGAGCGATGCCGATCTGAGCGCCCGGAATGTACGTCGCCATATCGCCGACAGAGTTGCCGGCTTCCCTGACCGTGTTGAACTGCGTGATGCGGAGCCGGGAAAAGCGGCGTTGCTTCTGAATTACACACACCAGCCCGAGCAGACGCCGTACCGGTCAAGCCACGCCATTTTCGTTCGGGAAGGGGCCGAGGCGCAATATGATGGGATCGACACCATTCCGGACTCACTCGGGGTCCGTCTCATGGCGTTGAGAGCCTTTGATGCCCGGCATGACATGATTGCGGCAGAAATCGTGGAAGGTACCCAACTGGAATCCTTGATCGAACAGTTTTTCGACAGACTTGAAACCGCGTATCTTCATGCGCACTATGCCAGACGCGGATGTTACGCGGCCCGTATTGACCGGGTGTAGGAGAGCGCAGCCGTGACAACGATGAGCACAGACATACCGGTGGCTGTTCGGGCAGATGCATCTGTATCTTCATCTATCGAACAGGATCCGCGATGGGATCGGATCCTGAGGCGCGACAGAACGGCTGATGGCCTGTTCTGGTATTCCGTCATCACCACGGGGATCTACTGCCGCCCCTCCTGCCCCTCGCGCAGGCCGCACGCGGAAAACGCATGTATTCATGGAACCGTCGATGAGGCACGTGCGACAGGGGCGCGTCCATGCCGACGCTGCGACCCGGATGGCGCGCTTGCGGAAACCGGCCATAACGGACTGGTGACGCGGGCCTGCCGAATGATCGAAGCCAGCGAGACGCCTCCAACGCTCGATGTGCTGGCACAGGAAGCGGGGCTCAGCCCCACCTATTTTCAGCGTGTCTTCAGGCGTATCACCGGGCTTTCGCCCCGTCAGTATGGTGAAGCCTGCCGTGCGGAACGCCTGCGTCGCGCTCTACGCTCTTCTGCGACCGTGACGGAAGCCATCTATGCGGCTGGCTATAATTCCAGCAGCCGTTTTTATGAAAAGGCCGACAGTCTGCTTGGCATGAAGCCCGGTGTCCTGCGTGGTGGTGCTCCGGCAGAACGGCTGCGCTTTGCCATCGGACAGTGCTCACTGGGCGCGATCCTTGTCGCTTCAGGGGAGCGGGGGATCGTGGCGATCCTCATGGGGGACGATCCGGATACGCTTGCCCGTGATCTTCAGGACCGCTTTTCAAACGCGGAACTGGTCGGGGCGGACCCTGATTACGAGGATCATGTCGCGCAGGTCGTGGGTCTCGTCGAAACGCCAGCTGTCGGGCTGGAGTTGCCGCTTGATATCCGGGGTACGGCTTTCCAGCAGCGGGTATGGAACGCGCTCCGGGCCATTTCGGCCGGCCAGACCGCAACCTATACCGAGATTGCCAGGGCAATCGGTCATCCGGAGTCCGTGCGGGCGGTTGCCAATGCCTGTGGCGCCAATGCCCTGGCTGTTGCCATTCCGTGTCATCGCGTCGTGCGCAGGGACGGGACATTATCGGGCTATCGCTGGGGTGTCGCCCGTAAGAAAGCACTACTGGAACGGGAAAAGGACGCATGAGTCCGGACAGCCTTGCAACGATAGACTGGAAAGATATTTCCAGCAGGCTGGATGAGGATGGCTGGGCCGTGATTCCCGGACTGCTGAATGAGGCCGCGTGTCAGTCACTTTCGACCCTTTATGCCAATGAGGCGGGCTTTCGCAGCCGTGTCATCATGGCGCGGCATGGGTTCGGGCGCGGAGAATACCGCTATTTCTCCTATCCCCTGCCATCTCTGGTCACGACATTGCGCGAGAAACTCTATCCTTTTCTAGTTCCGACCGCGAACCACTGGATGGAACGCATGGGACTGACGCCCCGTTTCCCTGCGGATCACCAGACCTTTCTTGCCCGCTGCCACGCGGCGGGGCAGGCGCGACCTACACCGCTATTATTACGATACGGACCAAGTGATTATAACTGCCTGCATCAGGATCTTTACGGGGAGCATGTCTTTCCCATCCAGCTTGCCGTTCTGCTGTCATGCCCGGACAGGGATTTCACCGGGGGTGAGTTCGTCCTGACGGAGCAACGCCCCCGCATGCAGTCGCGTGTGGATGTTGTGCCCCTCAGGCAGGGTGATGGCGTGCTGTTTGCTGTCAACCAAAGGCCAAAAACAGGCACACGTGGCAGTTATCGCGTCACATTGCGCCACGGTGTCAGCCGCATCCGGACCGGACTCCGTCATACGTTGGGGGTCATCTTCCATGATGCAGCCTGACCTGTTTGACGCAGCGCGTGACGATATTATGCTTTCCGCTGGTGCCCTGTTTCTTCACGGCTTTGCTATGGCAGAGGCGGCGCCGTTGCTCGCTCATATCCGGACCATCGCGACCTATTCGCCTTTCCGGCACATGCATACTCCAGGCGGACGGCGTATGTCGGTCGCCATGACCAGTTGTGGCCAGTTTGGCTGGACAAGCGGGCGCGAGGGGTATGGTTATACATCACACGATCCCGATAGCGGGCAGGCATGGCCGCTAATGCCGCCTGTCTTCCGCGAACTGGCGCGCAACGCCGCCGCCCGAGCAGGCTTTGCGGATTTCAGTCCCGATACCTGTCTTGTCAACCGGTATGCGCCGGGTGCCCGGTTATCGCTGCATCAGGATCTGGATGAGGGAGATATGAACGCCCCGATCGTATCCGTATCGCTCGGGATGCCTGCTATTTTCCTATGGGGTGGCCCGAGACGAAGTGATGCCAGACGACGTATAACCCTGCATGAAGGGGACGTGATGGTATGGGGCAGAGAGGCACGCATGAATTTTCATGGGGTTGAACCGCTACCACCCGGCAAGGGTACCTATCGCTACAATCTGACGTTCCGCAAGGCGCGATGACCCGCGACGAACGTACTCGCTGTCACTGGGCACGCACGGATGCCCTGCTGCAAGCCTATCATGATACTGAATGGGGTGTGCCGGAACATGACTCCCGAGCCTTGTGGGAAAAGCTCATGCTTGACGGTTTTCAGGCCGGCCTGTCATGGCGGATCATTCTGAGCAGGCGGGAGGCTTTTCGTGCGGCCTTTGCCGGGTTCAGGCCAGAAATCGTGGCGGGCTATGGTGAGAAGGAAGTCGGTCAGTTGCTGGCCAATGGGAACATCATCCGTTCGCAGACCAAGATCAGGGCGGTGATCCGCAATGCCCGTGCCTATCTGGTCATGCAGGAAGCGGGGGAGGATTTCGCCAATTTTGTGTGGGGTAGTGTGCAGGGAAAACCAGTTATGGGGGACGGGTCAGGCACGACAACACGCTCGATAGCAGGGAATGAACTTTCTGCTGCGTTGAAAAAGCGCGGTTTCAGCTTTGTGGGACCGGTGATCGTGCATGCATGGATGCAGGCCTGTGGCATCATCAATGATCATGAAACTAAATGCTTCTGTCGGGGCAGCGTAAAGGATAGAAGACCCTTGTAATCAGGATCGTGATCGTTCGCTCAGAAGCGGGATCATCTATCATCGGTAGTAATAGTCCGCTTACGCTCTCATGTCAGACGTCGAAGCGGTGATGCTGGCGTCCCGAAAGCTGACATTGCTAAGTGAAGCGTGAAAGACTGAATATCACAGAACTGGCCATTTAGCGGGCAAACCATGGATGACTAGGGGTGGTCGACATCGGCGCGCGATAATTGTTGCGCTTAATCGAACCTAAAGCCGAACAACCCGCCATCCTCGCCATCGTCCGACAGCCGCGTGGACAGCACATACGCGTTCTTGTCGAACGCAGCGGGCAACGGCAGGCGATCGAAGATGTCCGAGTTCATCGTCACCAGATACTGCCCGCCGATCCGGTCAGCAGTCACCTTTCCGAGTTGGATAGCCTTCGACACCTGACGCTCGTCCACGCCGTCAAAGAGATGGCTGTCATGGATCAAAAAGCCAGGACCCCGCTTGGCGTCTGAGGTGAGCGATAGCAGCGCGAGGTCCAAGCAGAAGATCTCGATCTGGGAGATACCTCCACCTCGGTCTCCCTGAATCGATATCTCGAACTCAGGACCACTATCTTCAGCGGCAACGACAAACCCGCCGGTCCGATCACTGTAGAGCTGCTCAATCGCTCCGCCGATGAAAAGGATCGCCTTATCCAGCTGAGCCTGGCGGGCCTGATGATCGTCCTGCAGACGCCGCTTCAGATTGATGCGGTCGCCTTCCAGCTCCGTCTTCTCGCCCTCTAGAACCTCAGCCGCCTTGAAGCGTTCGCGCAATGCTGCCGCCTCAACCGCCCGTCTGGCGAGATGTTCCTGCAATGCCGTGAAATCTTCGAACGCACCGCTGCCTTTGAGAAATTGGAGGATCTTACTTCGCTCACCGTCTAACGCCGCCGAGAGCACTTCTCCGTTGGAGAGTTCCAATTTTGTGCTGTCGATCTGCTCCTGAAGACGCTTCCGTCGGTTTGCCACCACTGACTCATGGAACGCCTTTACCTCCTCGAAGCGCCGCACCGCGACGGTAGGAAGTTCGATGCCGACTGCCCTGTAGAGCCGAGCGACATTCGTGATCGCAGGCGGCTGCTCGCCCCTGTAGCTGGTTTCAAGATGATCCAGCGTTTGCTTGAGGATCACCGCATTGCGCTCGATTGCGAGCATCTCGCCACGGATCGCCGACGCACGGTCGGACATCTCCCGGTAGGTGTCGACGACGCGAAATGCCGCGAGGTCCGCTCGTAGCTTCTCGACGTTTGCTTCCGCCAGGACGACCCTCGGACGCAGTTCCGCGACAGTGCCGATGATGTCTCCGACCGCGCCGCCTTCAGCTGCTTTTTTTAGTTCCTTGAGTTGGTTCTCGCGCTGGCGCACCTTCTCGATCTCGAACGGTATCGTCCAATCGAGGCCCAGGAGATAAGAGAGGTTCACTTGGCTGTCCCACGTGGCCTGCTTCTCGGCTTGCTTACCCGGACGTATGAAACCGCCGCGGCGGCGGACAAAATAGGCGATCATCGAACGGTAGCTGGGCGTGAACGATTGTGCGAACGCCGTTCCCTTGGTGGGAAACGGCATCGCGAAAAGGCGGTTGCCGAGGAATTCCTTCCACACCTCATTCGAGACAAAGTGATGACCCGTCTTTTTATCTAACTTCGGCGTTAGCCCGAAAGCAGTCGCCTTCTCCTCGTCGACCAGAATTTTCGACGGCGCATTGCCGGAGCGCCCTACCTTGATCTGCTTGCCGCCGAGTTCGAACGTTCCATAGAACGTGTAAGCCTTGAGTGCGTCGTGGCAGGCTACGGCACTTGATGCTTTACTTCCGAGTAGAAAGTTTATGACGTCCACAAGGCTGGACTTGCCAGCGCTGTTTCGCGTCTGCTTCTCGCCCGACGAGGGCGATTTGTCGGCAAGCAGCACGTTCAATCCGGGCCTCAGCCGAACAGGCTTGAAGCTGGGCAGGTCACTTTCAATGGATATGATCATTGCCTACCCTCGGTCCGCACCACCAACCCTTCCGACAGTTCGACCGCGAAGATCGAGTTGAGGAACGTCAGCGCCAGAACGAACCAGTCATAGGGCAGCGGTGCGCCTTGTCCAGTTGCGCATCGCGCAGCCAGAACCCGCTCCCAGATCTCCGAGACCGCGCGCGGTTCCTCTAGCTGGGCAAGTATTTCGCCACCGATCGCGGCTAGAGAACGGCTCGCAGGTATATGCTTTGTGGGAAGAATCATGTCCCAACCTTGTCGGCTTGATCCTCGAATATCTCGCAAGCATCGAACAAGTATGCCAGCAATGCCTGCGCCGCCACCTGCCTGACGGTTGTCACCGAGCCCATGCCTGTCGTCTGCTCGTAAAGGACGTCCATGATCTGTCCGGGTGTAAGCGCTTCCTGCTTGAGCTCCAGATATCGACTAGAGAACGCCTGTGCAATCCGGGCGCCTAACTCAACATCCGAGTTCTGCTCGAAATATTGCTGGACGTATGGCCCGTTGGTCGACGCAAGGGTCAGCAACTGGACCCAGTGGCCGGGAAGCTGATTGAAGGCGAGCTTGTCCGACGGCACCGGCTTGATAGAGCTGTTTAGAATGGTCCCGGACGATATCGAAGCCATTAACGAATCCGTCAGAAGTCTGACTTCCTCGAGTTTCAGGTTCTGGCTATCCTCCGCTGTCGCGGCGGGCCCCAGAAGATTGAAGAGCTCTATTTCGCTGAGTTCATCGACAATTATCCAGAGGCTCGCTGGCCCAAACATGCCGACAACGTGGGCGCCGGTCTGCTTGATTTCCTCAACTTTCTGAACCGCCTCGATTGGGAGCCCGCTTACGAGATTGTGGGCGAAGTGCCATTCCTTCATGATCGTACCGAGATGACCGCCTGCAAGCTGGTAGTCTTCACCGATCTTTTTCGTGATCGTCGCAGCATTAGGGGCGGCGTCCTCCAGTTTTCCGTAACACTGAAAAACCTGCCCGCCGGTGCTTCTGTAGCCGTCGCAGCCCTTGTCTCCAAGCGAGCCGAAGGGCCTAACCCTGATGAAGTCGCTGCCGTATCGGGCTTCCATTATGGTGGAGAAGAAATCTTGGAACGCGGCGCCGTAGGCATTCCGGACCCTGAGATCAAAACTCACCCGATACTGCCATCGCTGAATCGGCTGCATTGCCATCTTCGCTAGTTCGTCCCTCCCCCCCGCTCCACGACGCTCGGAGCTAGCCATCGTCATATGCGTTTCGTAACTCAGTTCAATCTCTCGGCATAGTCTTGAAATGTAGGGTCACAGTTGCGTCGCTTCCGCACATAAAAATTGTCGTAGCCTGTTGATTGCCACTGAGATGTGACGCGGGATTACCACTAAGAATTTCCCCTCTGACGGGTCTGGGGTGCCTTAACTGCTGGTGCACATGGAGACGCCGTGTGGTAGTCGTGTCAGAATGCGGACATTCATGGTGCCCGACCTGAGCGATCGACTCTGGCCGATAGCCCTCATGAGTGTGAAAGCTGCGAATGGCAGCATTCAATCATTTCTTCCGGATAACCGACGCTCCGCTCCTCCATAATCGTCTATCCGCTCTACATGAGCGATGCAGACAAACAGCTATCGCTCTCATCGCAGTCATATAGCTTGCCAAGAGGCATTTCCGCT
>NZ_JBXAYQ010000034.1:0-34304 GCF_057359305.1 Komagataeibacter ossonobensis
GGAAAAGCACGATGAACTTGCGCTGAAAACCGGGCATGATGAAAACGGACGGTTTCTGCGCACGGAGATGGACGATGGCGCGATCGTGCTGGGCACGCTGGATCTGAAGGGGCGGCAGTTGCGGCTGCAGGTGAACTCGAAAGAGCGTGCCGAACGTGGTCGTGCCATGCTGCAGGTTGGTCTGGGAGATCTCGTGCGCGCTCCGCTCACGCAAATCATGACGCCGGCGCAAGCGATGGAAGACCGGGGGACGCCTGGACCGGAGGTCTCGCCAGAACTGCAGATCCCGCCCGAGGAGGAAGCCCGGATTATCGGGCAGATGCTGGAGCGGCACTATCGGCAGGTGCTTGATGAGCCAGTCCCGGCCCTGGGGGATATGACGCCGCGCCAGGCCGTCCTGACAGCTTCAGGGCGTAAAAAGGTGGCCATCTGGTTGAAGGATATCGAAAACACTACGGTCCGCGCCCAAGGGAGTGGCGGTGCCATGGCTGCCTACGATTTTGGGTGGATGTGGCACGAACTCGGAATCATCAGGCTCAGGAAATAGTCCGCTTTCGCCTCATTTCGGTCATACAGGCGGTTGGGAGAGTTTCCCGAAAGCCTACATGAATCCATCCGACGCTCTGCCGACAAAAGCGGATAGCAGATTTGCGCATCATTCTACCCAATCGAGGCTCGAATCTAACTAGGCGGGCCGCGCCGGAACCAGATGAGAACTACGTCTACGCCATAGCCCTACAAAGCCCCCTTTTGGGACTGAGTCGCCATCCATGGTGCCGTTAACCGTGCATTCGCCACCAGCCAGAGGGCGAAGCGAGCAGATCGTCAGAAGAGAAGCTTCCTGAGGTTGGCGTAGATCAGGGCCTTAGTCTCGGTTTCGTCCAATCCTAGCAAAGCGGCCAGTGGAACGAGTGTCCGCCCCGCGTCTGTAGGCTCAGCGGCACGATCTCCTACCTTAATAAACGGACCGTCCGTTTCGGTCAGGAGACGTTCACGCGGCAGGGATCGCAGAAATGCCGTTTTACCTTCCTTGGCGAACATCTGTTCGTTGATCGAGAAATAGCACCCGAGATCGGCCGCACGGCGTGCTTCCGCCGCCGAGCCCGTGAACCAGTGTAGCACCACCTTCCCGCGATCGGACGGCATGTGAGCCTCGACCATATCGAGGACGATCTTCGCCGACCGTACGCTATGGACCGACAGGATCTTGTTACCGGCTTCGGCACAAGCTTCCAGTACGTGGGCGAAGACCTTCTTTTGCACGTCGAACGAGCTATAGTACCGAGGTCCCGCATCGAGGCCGACTTCGCCGACATAGCGCGTCTCGGGCAGCAACCTCTCCCATAAGCCTATCTCGGCTGCCCTTTCGCCCACAAGCTGAGGATGGAGGCCGAGGCCCGCGCGCACATATTTCGTCGCTCCCGTCACTTCCGCGTTCCGCCGCCACGCCTTAGGCGTCGTCGTCACCGTGAGGGTGAAGACGCCTGCGCGTTCGCAACGCGCGACCGCGCGCTCGAAATCTGGATACAGGTCGAGGTGACAATGGAAATCTACGAGATTGCTCATCCCCGCCCTCTACCTCGGACGCGTGCGAACGCCGTCCAGCAATCGCCCGACTTCCTCCAGACCACGCGCGTAGACCCCTGCCATGCGGCCTTGGTCATCCAGATCATGGTCGTAGAGGGGGCCGGGTTTATGGATGAGGATCTTCGCTAGGTCGGGTCGGTCGCGGAGCCGCGCGATCGCCAGCTGAAACGAGCGGACCTGTACGCCTTCTGCTTCCGCGCTGTTCAGCGGGCGCTGGCGCAGGTCCTCGAGGAAGTATCTCGTCGGATCGCCGTCCGGCATCGATGCCCGCCGGATGAGACACGGAACGCAGTATCCGCAATGTCCTTGAGCATAGCCCGCCCACCGCAGTTTCGCGGGGGACGAACAGGAGATCGATTTGTCGGCGATCGTCATGAGGAACGGCTTGTCCGCGCAAGCGTCGACCATCTCGCCCTTGGTCATCGCCCAATAAGGGTTTGACAGTGACCCATCGATGCCGAGCGCGGCGACGATCTCGCGCCAGCGCGCCATATAGAATGGGTGTGTCGTTCGGGTACTAAGTGCCCCGAGACGTAGCGGATCGAGCGGTACGTTAAGCGCGATAAGGCCATTTTCGGGCACTTTGAGGTCGAATGGCCGACGCAGCGCCGTTCCGGCCGCAACACCGAAGGCGAAGAACAGAAACGATCGCGCCCTAGTCGACGTCTCCGATCCGACGCCTTCTGCCAAGTCATGCGCGAAGACCATCGGCAACCTCACCCATTCGAAACGACGCTGCGGGAATTTCGCCTTGAGCGCCGCGTGGCAAAGATACTGCGCTTTGCTCCCCGCACCTTCGCCAGCATGGCTCACCAGCAGGGGCCGCTCATCAGCCGCGAGGCTATCGATGGCGCCGATCAAGCTATCGAGGCCGCCCGAGAAGAGATTCACACCCCGGAGATCCGTATTGAGCAGCGGCGCGTCGCCACCGAGCCTTCCCTTGCCCACTGGCCGGGTGCGGAACTCAATCTCCCATCGGTCTCCGCTCAGGAAGCCTAATGCGCGGTCGATCACCGGTCGTGCCCTTTCCCACGCGGCGACGTCACTGACTGGTAACGAGATGCGTATCTCGCGGGTCCAGCCGTCCTGGGCTTCGGTCGCGCGTGCGATCCGCGTATCCGCCGCGTAGACGAGGGCGCCAAGCGCCAGCAGGTCGATGCCGATCTCATTGGGGACCAGATCGAACTTGCGCAGCTCGTTGAGCGCCGTCTGTACCCCATAGGCCATCCCGCCTGCGTTCAGGAGCTGGACGTCGGATCGGACTTCGTCGGTCCGCGTCAAGACAGTAGGGTCGTCCGTGGGTCCCAATTTGCCGACGAGGAGATGACGCTTCATCGTGCCGCCTCCGCATCGCCCATCGCTTGGAGTATCTGGAAGGCATCCTCGTAGACCGATGTCACGAAACCGTTGATCTGGTCGGGGGAAAGCGTCTGGATGTTACTACCGGAACGCGCCACGGCGTCGGTTACGCCGCGCTGGATGAAATCGTGCAGCATATCCTCGACCTTCTGAGCTGCCGCCGGGTTCGCGGGCAAGGCCACCGCCTTGGTCCCGATGTCATTGCAGATGCGGGCTTCGATCGTGTGCGCCACATAAAGCTCAAAGACCGTTGTCATCTGTTCGGAGGTCAAACCGTCGATGTCAGTGATGCCGGCTTCGGCCAGGTCGGCGATCGTCTCTATGAAAGCGTTGCGCGCGATGCCGTGATCTATCGACCCATCTTCCGGACAGACATAGTCCGCCAGACCCGCGAACACTTCCTCGATAGGACGTCCGGCAAGCGCGGTGAGATTAAGCTCACGCAAGGTCTCTGCGATCCCGTTGGCCTGCACCGATTGCAGCATCCGGACCACGTTGCCGCCGGATGCGCGAGCGGTGCCCATCCGCTGCGCTGCGCTGCGCGGGCTCCCCATGGACGAGCGCACATAACCTGATACTGCCCGGCCCAGACTGCGCCGATCGGTGCCCCCAGAACGTGCAAACGTCGTAAAATTGGCGCGTGGGGCCGTGAAGCGACCTGCTGGACCGGGTGGCGGGAGTGGCGGCGCGGCCAGCGCATGTTCGCCATCACCGCTATCGCTATCGGCACCATCCTGCCCCTCGCCTGCGTCATCACCGGACCCACCGTCCCGGTCGCTATCGTCGACGAAGGAGGGCACCAGCGGGCGATCGTTATTGGGGCCGTCGAAGGTCGAGGACGTGCCCATCAGCCCTTCACCTTCGTCCGCAGAGCGGCGGTCGCGCTCGTGGCCAGCGCCGGATTGTCGGTTGCCTTGCTCCATCGCTCCAGCAGAGTCTGGAAGCGCTGTCTTTCGGCGTCTTCGGTGATCACTTCCGACCAACCCTTGACGATCCAGGGACCGCTTGAGGCGGGCAGCGTTCCGAGCATGTCCAAGAGGGCCGACTGCAGGTGCGGTTGCGTACGCACGAGGATCGTCGCGCCGTCGATGCCAGCGGGTGGTCGCGAGAAATCACCCGCACCTAGGATTCGCCGACGCACATAATCGAACACGAGCGAGGCTTCGGGCTTTGCGAGCGCCCGCAGTTCCGCATCCATCCCCGAGACGGCCATGCGACGGCCCATCAGCCGTTCGACGACCGCCGCCAGCGGGCCGAGGGCGGAGGCTGCTGCGAGATAGTCCTTCCGGTCCTTGGTGACGAACAGATACGGACGCAAATCAACATCGCTCAAGGGCGGCTGAAGCTTCGCCCACGCCTTGATGACGTCCGACGCCTGCCATTGTGTCAGGACCGGATTTTCGACCGTCGCAGGCTCGGGGGCGGCGACAGCCTTGGGGGGCGCGACTTTCTTCCCTTCCCCGCCTGCCACAAGTGGTGCAGGGGCCCGAGCCGTTTCGGGTTTGGGACCTTCCTCGAGGACAGCGAGGTCTTTGCAACGACCATCGGGATCGTTCGCCGACGCGAGGCCGATCTCGTCGAACAACGTGGGGATGAACCGTTCCGCTAGCATGAGCTTGGCCAGCACCGGCAATTTGACCGCAGCCCCGAAGCCTCGCGCGTCCGCCGTCCGCTCGCGGAGCAGCAAGCTGTTGAGGAATCGCTTGATCTGCCGCGGATTGCCGGACGTCCCACTAGCCAGCAGCGGCACGATCTGTTCGGTCAGCACGAGATCGTCCGCAACATCCTTCGCGCGCGCACCGAGCGCAGCTTGGACCGCGGCACCATCGAACCCCGTAGGGTCCCATGGGCGCTTCAGCGCCTCGCGCGCCACCGCCACCAACGCCTTGAATTGCGCGTCTTCGTCACCGAGCCGTGCGCCCACGAGGAGCAAGGTCACATAGATATGCGTCTCAACCCCGCCGAGCGCCGGGATGCGAAACGGGATCTGGATGAGCTTCTCGAGATAATTGCGCGCATAATCACGCGGACCGGTGGTATCCGGTAAGTCGGGGAAGTGCTTACGCACCGAATATTCGATCATCGCCTCGTCCGCCGCGATGACGAAGGCGGTGCGGTCCATCATCACGAACAAGCGCATCGCTTCAAGCGTCTCGATCGCCGGTTCGGGCAGGCAGCGGTCGAGATCGTCGATCAGGACGACCAACTGCTTCAGTCCAGCGCGATTTAGCAGTTCATCGAATGCCTTACGGAATTCCTCGACTTCCTGCGGGACGCGCCGGCTTTCCTTCTCCTTCAATAACCCTTCGGCACCATCGATGACCTTGTCTATCTGCTCCCTGTCGGCATACTTGGCCGGGTCCGCGAAGAAGCCTTTAACCATGCCGACGACCGCGCTGACATGATCGGGACTGGGCAAACCCGACATCGCGGTGAACGCGAGCCCACCGCCCATCCGCGCTACCTTAAGCCAGTCGATGCGCTTGACGACATCCTTGACGGCATCAGCTGCCTTCGTCGTCAGCGACCTCTTCTCGATCAGCTGCGTGACCACGCCTTCAATCAGCGCGATCTTCGCATCCTCTAGTCCCTGGAACCGCCATGCGTTGAACTTAATGCACAGCGTCTCGTCATGATCGGCGAACGACGCTTCGATCATTTCCAGCACGCTCGATTTGCCCGCTCCCCAATCACCGTGGACACCAACGGTGACGGCGCGCTCGGGATCTTCGGTAATGAGGCCGACAATAGTCTTGGCGATCGCATCGTTGTTCAGCAGATCGAAAGTGGTCTCGTTGTCCGCAAGCAGCATTTACCCCCCCGAGAGAGACTGGTTGGGCCAGCCGTCTCCGAAAGCTATCATGCATCTTGCGATGACTAGATCAAGGGGTGTCGGTATTAAAGCCAAGAGGAGCCAGGCAACTGCCGGATGAAAATTGGCCGTGCGAAGAACATGCACCGAAGGCAAAAGGCAGCTTCCGCCTCAAAAGGGACATTGCCGTCCGACCCAGCTATTGACCAGATCGGGTCGTGTGCGGGCCTGGGATCAGGAGCCCTATCCTCGTTAACCGGCACCTCTTCGCAACGGGACCGCTGCACACCCGTTGCATCCCCAGGCAAAGCTTAACAGTCGCGTCGTTACCCCGCGGCCCTCTTGGCATGCCAAGTTCTGTAGATGCCGCCCTTGTCATACAAAAGCACATAAGCGCTGCTGATTTTCTGGACTTCTTCGAAGTCGTAGCGGGACTTGTACTTCGAGAATGATACGGTCAGTACCAATCGCTTGCGCTGCCGTTCCAGGACATTGTCGAGCCAGGTCGGGTTTGTCAGCAGCAACTCGCCATTGTTGTTCTCGTCTTCCCGATGGTCATACTCGTTGGACTGCCACTCGCCCCAGACCTGGCTCCTGATCGCCAGTTCACCGTCCGCCGTACGCCACTCGCGCAGATCGGCGTCCGGCGACAAACCCAATGCCGACGTCAGTTCGATACCCAGCCGAGGTCGCGCAGCAGCACTGGGAGTCGCAAGTTTATCACCCTCATCTATGCTGCGCGGATACGGGTCAAAGTCCCAAACCAGTGGTTCGAAGGGACTTACCTGCCGGTAATCGTCGTCATACCCGTCATTGTCAAAGATCGGTATCCAGAACTCATGATCCGGTCGTTTGGAAAATTGCTGACATCGCCCTATTGCCCCCTTCAAGGGCGAAAGACCCGCCGTTATGCGAACCCAGACGCCATCCACAGACTTCCAGCGACCGTACAGCGGAATTTCGCCACCCGGCTGGCCAGTAAAACCAAGCCTGTTCAGGAGAATGTCGACTGGTTCAAGGGCGGGTTGCCTGTCTTTCAGACACGCCAGAAGATGGGCTTTCGCGCACTCCGGGACGGTGTCCTTATGATCAGACAGGAAAGAACCGTCCTTGAAGGCCACGTCATACCGCCCAAGCCAGTCGTGATACGGACCTAAACCGTCCATCTCATAACTGCGGCGAACGACCGGCAGGGTTTTTAGGAAAGTCGTGGCGGCATGCAGGAGGGCATGTTTTTGGACATGCTCCCTGAAGAATTCATGCCGGTCGGACCGATGCCATCGATACCGCTCATGACCTGAGAAATAGTCCATCCCTGTCGCCGCAGGCCAGCGCTTCTTGATCTCCGCAGCCATCTGATCGATGATCTCGCCTTGCGAGAGCCCAAACAGCCTGGCGAGGGTGCTTATTTCCGATTTCGAGAACTCGTAGTCGAACGAGTATCCAGACTGGGGCTCCACCGGCTCTGGATACCCCTCCTTATCTAGGTATCCGTGTGGTGGTTCTGCGATTTCGGAGTGCAGCTTGGCCAGCGCGGCATCATGCGTCCCGTCGCCATTGAGATGCCGAAGGCTGCGCTCCACATGCAGTTTGTCGATGACGTGAAGATCGTCACGGTTGGCCAAGGCTACCAGCAAAGGTCCAAAAGAGCCCAACTCATGTCCGAAGCGGGCTGTTGCCCTTGCAAAGCCCATGAGAAGCCATTGCTGCGAATTCAGATATGGCAGTGGCTGGTCTTTCGTCTCCAGCGCGCCAACGGCCCTCTCATCGAACAGATCGAAGAGAGCCTTCAGGTCATCGTGGAGACCCAGCGCGGCCAACGTTGAAATGCATTTCGCGGCCGTCCACCGCATATATGCATCGTCCGCCCCAAGGAAATGCCATATGAGATTCGCGAGGTGCTGTGCCTCTGTGATATCTGGAGCAAACTCAGAAAGAAACCGGCCCTCCCCAATTTCATCGGCTATCCGCGCAGCAGAGCTCGACAGGAGCTTCTCCAGCGCCTCAAGGCCGGTTGACGGCGACGTGTCTTTGCAAAGGTTTGTAGCAACCTGCAACCATTCCTCGCCGCCAAGATCCACTTCTTCGTTCGCAACGGTTAGCAGAAGCTGGCGCATGACGAATCCATGATCCTGGCAAAGCTCCGTAAGCTGATTGACCTCGCGCGAGATATTCGCGAACCGCAGCTCGAAAATCTCGGAGCCCCGGAACGCGAACAGGCGTTCGACCACCGCCTTAGCCTCAGCCCGCAGATGGGTAGAAGACTCCGACCAGGCCTGCATCAGTTCGACAACGTGTCGGATCACGTCGTCGACTTCGAGACCCACAACCTCGCAGAGTGCAAACAGGAGCTTCGCTCGCTGATCGTAGGGACACTTTTCCTTCAGCAGCCCGAAGAACTGTTGCCTTACATGGTAAGGGAGGGGCGGCTCCCCCGTGATCTGGGCGAGCGCTGCGTCGATGGAGACAGCCGATGTGAGGTCGCAACTCTCAACGAGCCGGACAATGTTCTCGTCAGCCTCAGCTTTCTCGTCGGTGTCGTCGATGCGCGACGCAAAGATATGCTCACTGTCTGGATTATTCCGGCGGTTTATCTCGTCCGTTCGCTTTTGGGCCTCAATTGCGCGCTCTTCTAGGGCCTTGTGTTCTTCGCCCAAAATGACCCCGGGGAACCGTGCGGTAAGTCCTGTAAAACCCTCCCATAGCGACGCCCAGCCACCAAAGGGATGTTCAGCCCTTACTTTGCCCCAAACTGCGGTAAAGATACCCCGTCGTTGTTCAGGCGCCGCCCTGCCCAAAACGTCGGCCAGACTGTCGCCCAGCTTCCGGTCGTACCAGCCAATATCCTCGCACAGGATGAAAATGACCGCCGCCCGTCGGGGATCAAGCAGCCCTTTGGCCGCAGAGAACCCGGCGAACTGAGGGAGCCCATACGAAAAAGGCGCTACATCCTGATCGGCCCAACGCACGAACTTATACGCCGCCGGCATTCCGATAGAGTTTGCAGCGGCCTTGGCAAGTAATGTCCACCCAAACTTGCTGGCATCGTAAATGATGGTCTGGCAAAGGTTCAGCAGTCTGTGGCCGAGTTCGGGACGTACAAAGCCTCCCGGCTGTACTGCCGCGAAATTCAGTAGCGCGTAGATGATGTCGTGGTCGTCGCCCCCCATCTGGTCCAGTTCTGCAAGACCCTGACGATAATACTCCCGAGCCTCGGCAACACTCATTGGGAGCAGATTTTCCGCAAGCTCCCGGTAGTTGTTCCCGCGCTGATCGATCGACGCGTCTCGTCGAATGCTCTCCGCAACCTTTTGCGCAAAACGCCCTGTCAGATTGTGAAGATTTGGCCGCTTCGCGAGCAGGTTCAGTATCGCCAGTCGGTCTTGGACACGAAACTTGTCGCCGGAAACAATCTCGATCAGCGCAGTGCCCTGGGCCTCGGTGATCTGATCGGCATGTTCAAAGACAGAGGCCGCGAAGCCGATCCCGACTGTGCGGCAGAGCACGTCCGTTGCTTCTTCCGTGCGCCAATGAACATTCAGGCGCAACGCGGCCGACCAAGCGTTCAGGAATCCATCAACACACTGGCTCCCGATACCCTGACCGCTCAGCACCGCCGTCTCAATCGGCTCGGCCATAGATCGGATCAATTGAATACCGCTGACTATTGCACGGCGTTCATTGTCGTCAAACAGAGGCTTCCGGCCTTCCTTCGCTTTGGGTCGACCCGCAGGTCTGCCTCTCGCTCGTGAGCCAGTTTGTTGCGATAGGAACTCGCGGAGTTCGTCGTTCGATTTGAGCGCTTTGGCTTTCCGGCCAATCTTCAATTCACGGGGAAGCAGGTGGTGAAAGCTGGCGCGTTGCCCGGCCGACCAGGCACGAAGGCAGGCGCTGAGTGTCGGAGTCCAGATGCGCGAAAAGCCATAGCGCTCGCTGTAGTCATAACTTGAAGCGCGCAAGGTGGTACCCGTCTTCACAATATGGCGGGCCGCCGATCTTGACGAACGAACCAGCGCAGCGAACGCTGCCTTCGAGACGGCGGCTTCTATAACCCGTTCATCATCAAGTCTGACTCCTCGGTCGTTCTCGTCATCTCCGGGGCGCTCGACCCTTTTCGCGATAGCGGCAACATGGTGTGGCGCTAGAGAAGTATGCCGGCCTATCAAGGTTATGCGCAGCGCATAGGATTTGCATTCGTCGCTGGCCGCGAACTCGCACAGATCATCCAGAACCGGGCCCAGACCAAGCTGCTCATACTGAAGGGCGAGCCTGATCACGCCGTTGCACACCGACATGGCAAACCGAAGATTCCAGTTCTTGAGATTGCCATTGACGCTATCGAATTCACGCCTCAGGACGCTCAAGAACATGAGAGCGGCAAAGTCATCGTCCTGGGGGCGTGGACCGTCGAGAGGCCTATCTTCATCTTGATTCTGGTAGTGCCAGTTGATCCAGCCAATTGCGCGGTTTTGATGGGTTCTTGCTTCTTCCATCTCTCCGGCAAAACAATATGCCAGCGTGAGGCGGACGTTGCGCGCCCCACGCCAGCCGGACCGATCATTGAACAGCCGGCGCGAGACATCCTTGTCGCCAAGCTTGATCCCAAGCCCCGGCGCGCGACGGATAAAGTCATCGCCCCGTGCGTTGGCAGCAGCAACCTGCGCCAGCTGCGTCGTAAGCAGGAGGGCGCGATTGAGATCGTCCTGCTTTACTGCCAGACGAAACGCGGCGTGCAGTCGCGCCAGAGTAAGACGGCGGCGTCCATAGTCGGATTGGATCGATGCGGGGAAGTCGGACGATCCAGCCAGTTCGTAGGCGCGGTTGCTGTCATTGATCGTGACCAGAAATCTCGGCAGGGCTTCTGCCGCATAGGACGACGTCAGCTGGCTGTTTTTGAGTCGCTGCGCAATTGCCTGCTGCGCGCTCTTCTCTTGGGAATAGGTCTTCCAAACATATGTTTCAGTTGGTTCATCGCGAAAGATCGCGCCTTGAGGAACCAGTTCGAGCATGGGAGCCAGATCGGCAGCAGCGCTATTGACCTGAGTGACCGGCCATCCGAGTGCGTTTGCCAGTTCATCCAGTGGTATAGGAGGCGGAAGCAGCGAAATCGCCGCAAAAAATTCTTTGATCTGACCGTCGTTCCATCCGGCAACGTGAAGGTCCGCGAAGATTTTTTCACATCGCTGCGCCACAATTTCTTCGACAGAAATCGGCGTCGATGACGGATTGCCAGAAACATTTTGATCCCATGACTCGACAAGGTATGCCAGCACGCGGGCATTGCACCGGGATCGCCGAAGGGCGACGTCGACCTCCTCCTCAGTCGCAGTAGGCAGTCTCCCAGCAATAAAGGTGCGCGCCTCCTCATCCGAAAAGACCCCCAGCTTGAACAGTGCGACAGATGCGCGCCCGATCACACCGTCTTTCCGCTCCGGACGGGCGGTGAGCAACAGTTTCACGCCATCAATCGGCTCACGGCTCAGCGAAGCCAGCAGCAACCTTGGGAAGGCCTCGTCCTTCCGGTTATTCGCCTCAAGCTGCGCGTTGTCAGCAGCGTCCAGCACCACGACGATGCCGCTCTTCTCAGACTGCTCCTGTACCGCCCCGGCCGCCTGCTCCAGCCGCCTGCGCATGGCAGTCACGAGCCCCCTGGTATCGGCATCACCTGGCAAAAGAGGATCGCACAATCCGCGCGAAGCGAGTTCATTGGCGATCTGGACAAAACCCACACTGGGCAAGTGCCTAGCCTGATCCTCAGATCGGTATGCGCCGCCGCCGAAGCAGTCGAAGACCACGACTTCAAAGTCACTGGTAAGCTTCGCAGCCAGGATTTGTACAAAGACGGTTTTGCCAACGCCGCCTTCCGCATGAAGGAGCACAGGGACCGCAGAAGTCTTTACCAGCGAAAGGACGTCATTCAGCTCTGAGCGTTCGACAACCTCGCCAACGTCAACAAAACGGGTATCGGCAGGGAAAAGGTCCTCCGGTTCGCAACCTAGCGCATCAAGGACGTTTTCACGTTTAATGAGGTTGTTTCGGGCGCCTCTGACACCGGCCTTGTCCACGACAAGTTCAACAAGCTCGTGGACCCTAATTTTTGCACGTCCGTCGTTGCCGGCCGACCAGTCCGTAAGCGAACGGCGCAGCAGGCTTTTTTGTACGGGAAGATTTTTCTCGCCCGCCCGAAATTCTGTCATGCTGAAAAGACGGTGCGGATCGACGCCCCGATCCCGGCACCACAGCGACAGATAGTCAAACTGATCCTTGGCACTCCTATCCGTGGGAGGCTCGGTGCCTGCTTTTAGGGCCGCAATCGCGTCCCAAAGGGACGTTGCAAACTGACAGTTTGTTACGAAGCCGAAGGAAAGCTTCTTGTCTACTTCGTCAGCCGTCGCCTCCTTCTGGTATCCAAGGACGCTATCGGCGAATTTTTCGATGGTCTTCTTCAGGTACGAGGACGTAACGGGTGTCCGGTCGACCCGGTACTTGAACTGCAGCGTCTGGACAGCCGAGGCCGATCCAAAAGAATCTCCTGTACCGTAGTATAGAACCAGATCAGCGATTTCCTGCGCCGCGTCTCCTGGTTCGGCTTCCTCATTGGTCGACAGACCTTCTATCGCTATAGCGTAAATATGATCGCTAGGGAAAACCAGTTGCAGAGCGCGCCGCGCCGTCCATCGCTCATGGAAATTGTGGCCCGTTCGAGACGCCCGGACAGAGTCTACGGTGGTAGTTCTTTCTTTTGGCAAACGGACCTACCAGCAGTGCTAATTATCCAGAGTAATCTTAGTAAAGGTAGACTGACCGGATGCGAAGGGCTCATGCACGTATGGTCGCGACTGAGATGAGTCTTCGGGTATGGTTCCCGGCAATGCGCGGTGAGGACTGACAATTGACGGCCGGAATCGTTGGTATAGGCCAAAACCTGCCAGTCTGCTTTCGCTCGTCTCTCCGGACATAGAGTTTTCCGGTCTTTTTCCCGATAGCGGACATAACTGGTTCAAAGCTAATCAGCCGACTTGCGCAGGAGTGCATCTCGGGTCGGTGAGGTCCTCACCGGCTCTAACTGTTGCTGCCTGCCCATTCGGACACTCGAAATAACTTCGCAATGCTGCGACGCGGCCCGCCAAACCGGGCTTACGCCACATTCACACAACCACGACAAGACTAGAGGGACAGCCAAACGCAAGCAGAAGTCTATTGATCAAATTGAAAGTTCGGCATCGTTTGGCTTCATTTGGTGCAAAAGGCCATCGTCTTTAAGACGGTCGTATGCAGCCCGGATCGCGTCCTCACTAAATTGGTTCCGCTTGGCCTCACTCCATCCCTGCATCTCGCGAATGATCGTCTCAACTGGAAAATGGCCTTCGTGATGGGCAAGCAAATGGACCGAGGAAAGAAGCTCCAATCCGTAAGGGCTTTCGTAGCCCTGAACCAGCTTGTTCAAACGATCAATAATGTCACTTGCAGCAGTTCCGGCTTGGTTCAAAAACTCGTTCGCAACGGCACACCCACTGGGCGTCACATGCGATTGGCGCTCGCCGCTTAAGAAACCGTCGATCATTCCACGACGCTCCATCGAGATGTAGGCAAGCTTCAAGGTTTCCGAATAAGGGCCGTGAAGATTGCGGGCAAACCTGAGTTTGAAGTCCACGCCCAAAGCTTGCAGGAAATATGCGATTTTTTGCAGCGAAATTCTGTCAAAAGACCCGTTGAAGTAGCGTTCGAGATCGTTGAGAGCTTTGAGCAAAATCGCACGCTGGAAAGTCATCGGCAGGCTCGAATGAACGTGCTCAGGGACGTCGGTGGCATTCTTGGGCGCGAACAAAACAATCTCGACGTCACTAAGGGACGAAAGCTTCGCTTCGATCAAAGGGTGCACATCCGTCCAGTCCAGTCCGCCATTTCCGCAACCAAGAGGGGGGATCGCAATGGACGTTATCTCGTGTTCTTGAATCGCCTTGACGAGTGCATCGAGACCGTCTTCAATGTACTCAATCTTGGACTTCGAGCGCCAATGGGCCTTCGTTGGGAAGTTGATCAGGTATCGCGGTCCTTCTGAGGCAAACAACTCCTTGGTATCGAAGACGAATACTTGTCCTGGACTTAAACCTTTGGCATCGCACAAAGATTTGTAGGCGCGGAAATTTGCGGGCCATCTGTTCTTGAACTCCAGAGCGACGCCTTTTCCCATAACGCCGACACAGTTGACAGTGTTCACCAGAGCCCCCACAGGCTCGG
Source organism: Komagataeibacter ossonobensis (assembly GCF_057359305.1). Taxonomy (NCBI): domain Bacteria; kingdom Pseudomonadati; phylum Pseudomonadota; class Alphaproteobacteria; order Acetobacterales; family Acetobacteraceae; genus Komagataeibacter; species Komagataeibacter ossonobensis. Next base: position 14,000 of record NZ_JBXAYQ010000034.1, read on the forward strand.
AAAACATGTCTCCTTTTTTGGTTCGTATCGTCATCCGTAGAAGCACCCACGCTGTGTCAAAATCGGGATGTTCCATGTCGAAACAGCCATCATCCCCTCCAAGGTAGCTCGCATCCTATCCGTTTTCACCACTATACACATAATTTTGTCCAGCGGTACCGCGCCATAAACCAAAAATTCTGCCATACGCTTCGCGCTACGCGTCATGCGCTCCGGCGGGGTTGCCATGTTGTGGTACCACTTGCAGACACCCGCGTAGCCGATGTCTGGTATCGCCGAAATCATCGGAGCCTCATCGAAGACGTCCCAGTGGACGTGGTCTTCGAGCTTGGTGAGGTCGGATTCAATCGTTGGCATCGGCGCTTTCGAATTCAGTGCATAGTCGCTAAAGCAAGTGAATAAACCGGAACCTATGAATGATTGTGGTGAACTGACCAAAAAGATCCGATCATCCTCGCAAGCTTTACGAAGTTCCACCCCCGCCGGAGAAATCAATGGTACGTTCCCCATGTAAATGGTGTATGTGAACGGCGTTATTGGGCTAAAATAAAACGGTACAAAATCGTTAACCACACGACCGTGCGGCATCTGAAACTCGTCTGTTCCACGACGGTCCACAATTGCTCGATATGACGTTTGATGACAGCGTTGAGGGCATTGATGTCGCTTGGCTCTAACTTCACCATCCATAAGAAAGGTCGATAGGTCTTCATAATGAACCTGTCGAAAAATGAATCGGTTCGGCAAGTCTGCACTCCTCGTTTAAGCACCCTCAGATACTTGATACGGTTTCCCCAAGCGTTGCAGCTAGGTATCAGGCTTGGTTGTCCTCTCCATGAAACTCTACTGAATATCAGCTTCCTCTAACCGGACAACCCACCAGTTCCACGTAGCGAAAGTCCGTAATCCGCCCTTTGTGTCTGCCCAGAGCACCACGCCGCGCGGATCATGAAGGGCTACTTCGGGCTACGAGCCGCCCGAAGCGTTCTAAAAAATGTCAGCTTTCCGGTGTATTCTACCTCAATAGCGGACTTTCCGCTCACCCCCCATTGCCGACATTTTTCTGCCGGGAAAGGGAAAAGTGTGCTGGCTCGGGTATAGCCTTTAGAGTCAGAGGGCTGCGCGGATTTTCGTGACGGGTTGAGAGGGTGGGAGAGAGGCTCCTGTCCGCCCGTCATGGAGTTTTCCGCCATGGCGACCGCTATTCCCAAAATCACCCTGAGTTCGTCCCGCGATATCCCGTTCAACCGGCTGGTGCTGTCCCAGTCCAACGTGCGGCGCGTGAAGTCCGGCCTGTCGATCGAGGAACTGGCCCGCGACATCGAGCGCCGGGGTCTGCTGCAGAGCCTGAATGTCCGCCCCATCCTTGATGATGCTGGTGTCGAAACCGGTAGCTATGAAGTGCCAGCCGGTGGGCGACGTTTTCGCGCCCTTGAACTGCTGGTGAAGCAGAAGTGTTGATTTTCACTGAGAACTGACCCGGATCTTCCTGCCCAATGAGCGTGCCATCGAGCCGCAGATCATGGCGCTCTATCGGGATTTTGGGTTGAACGACCGGCAGATCGCCATCATCGCGCGTGCGGCGTCCAAGCGGGAATATTACTGCCAGACCCAGCGCGGAAACCGGTTGTTCGAACTGGGTCTCGGTCCGGTGGTGTTGGCGTTGTGTGCTGCGTCCGGCAAAGACGATCATCGATTGATCGATAGCGTGCTGACCAAGCACGGGCGGGATGGTTTCCTGCCTGCGTGGTTCGAAGCGCGTGGTGTCATGTGGGCGGCGGACCTTCTGCGGGAAGGGGGCGTGCCGTGAGATATCGTCTGATTCCTGCCGTAGCGGTCATTGCTTTTACGGTTTCATCTTTTCCACCTGCCCACGCGCAATGGGCGGTGTATGACGGCGCGAACCATGTCGAGAACGTGCTGATCGCGGCCCGCACGCTCCAGCAGATCGACAATCAGATCACGTCGCTGGCCAATGAGGCCCAGATGCTGGTCAATCAGGGCCGTAATCTGGCGAGCCTGCCGCTTTCGACATTGGGCACACTGCAATCAACGATTTCCCAGACTACGGCGCTGCTCGCCCAGGCGCAGAACATCGCTTACAGCGTCCAGTCGGTCGAGCAACAATACCAGCAGGCGTACTCGTCCGTCTCCTCGGGCATGTCCGACAGCGCCCTGTTCAGCCAGGCGCAGACGCGGTGGCAGAATTCTGTTGGCGGGTTCGAGGATGCCCTGAAGCTCCAGGCGAGGGTGGTGGGAAACATCCCGAGCGACAGTTCGGCCATGACAAAGCTTGTGTCGGCCAGCCAGACCTCCACCGGGGCGTTGCAGGCGGCACAGGCCGGCAATCAGCTTCTGGCGCTTCAGTCCCGCCAATTGTCCGACATCCAGGCAGAACTGGCCGCCAACGGTCGCGCCATGGCTCTGCAACAGGCACGTGATGCTGCGACGGAAGCGGAAAGTGACGCGCAGTATCAGCATTTCTCACAGCATGACGCCTATGCGCCGGGAAGGGTGTCCATGTTCGGCAGCGATGGGAACTGACGGTCATGGCCACGAACGATGTCGGTGTTATTGACACTTTCCTCAATACTTTCACGACCACGATCGACAGCGGCTTCGGGCTGCTGAAAGGCAATGTGGTTTCTCTGGCGGGATCGTTGTCCGTGCTCGATATCGCGCTGGCCGGGCTGTTCTGGGCCTGGGCGGCGGATGAGGACATCATCCAGCGGCTGGTGAAGAAGACGCTGTATATCGGGTTCTTCGCATTCCTGATCAACAATTTCGACCATCTTGCGAAGGTTGTATTCGACAGCTTCGCCGCCATGGGCCTGAAGGCGGCCGGTGGCAGTCTGGCACTGTCGGATTTCCTCCGTCCCGGCCGACTGGCCGCGACGGGGTTCGATGCGGCCCAGCCGCTGCTGGACTCTGTCCACAACCTATTGGGTCCGGTCGCGTTTTTCAAAAACTTTATCCAGATTTTCGTGCTGTGCCTGTCCTGGCTGATCGTGCTGGCGGCGTTCTTCATTCTGGCCGTGCAGCTTTTCGTGGCCCTGATCGAGTTCAAGCTGACCAGCCTCGCCGGTTTCGTGCTGATCCCGTTCGCGCTGTTCAACCGGACGGCCTTCCTGGCGGAGAAGGTACTGGGCAATGTCGTCTCCTCGGGCGTGAAGGTGATGGTGCTGGCGGTGATCTCCGCCATCGCCTCTGTGCTCTTCCGGCAGTTCAACACCTCGTATGGCGATGCCGTGCCGACCATCGGCCAGGCGGTCTCTGTCGTGCTGGCCTCGTTGGCGATCGTCGGCCTGTCCATTTACGGCGGCAGCATCGCTAATGGTCTGATCTCCGGCGCGCCACAGCTTGGCGTTGGCGCCGCTGTCGGCACCGGCATGGCGGTTGGCGCGATGGGGGTAACGGCCGTGGCTGGCGTTGGAGCGGTTGCCTCTGGTGGGGCTGCGGCGGTGGGCGCGACGGCAGCCGCCGCGCGGGGCGGGGCCGCGATCGCAGGTGCGGCGAACACGGCTTATTCGATGGGTGCCATGAATGCTGCTGGCGAAAGTGCCGGTGCCCGCATGGCAGCCGGGCTGGGCGGTGTCGCCCGAGCGCCGGGCAGCGCTGCCGCGAATGCCGTGAAGAGCAAAATGTCGTCTGCGGCCACCGCCATGAAGCAGAGCTACGGCGAGGGCGCGCGAGGCGCATTCGCCGCGACAGGCGGACGTTTCACAGGTGGGTCCGATGCGGGTGCCGGGTCGTCCGGCGGCCCGTCAGGTAATGGCGGTGGCGGTTCTGGCCCCGATGGCGAGCCACCCCGATGGGCGCGAAACATGAAGCGTCGCAATGCCGCCACCCATGCCGCCGAAGCGGCGCACGTCATCCGCTCGGCCGATGGCGGCGGCGGAAGTTCCAGCATTGATCTCTCGGAAAAGGAATGAGGACGATGTTTCGTCGCTCCACCAGCCGCTACGGGATCACGCCCGAGCCCGTAACCCCATACCAGAAAGCAGCGCAGATCTGGGACGAGCGCATCGGCTCCGCCCGTGTGCAGGCCCGCAACTGGCGTCTGATGGCGTTCGGGTCACTGTTTCTGTCCGCCGGCCTTGGTGCCGGTCTGGTCTGGCAGTCCACGCGCGGCACCGTCGTGCCATGGGTGGTGCAGGTCGATCGACTGGGGCAGGCGCAGGTCGTGATGCCTGCCACAGCGGGTTACACACCGACCGATCCGCAGATTGCCTGGTATCTGGCACAGTTTATTGGTGATGTCCGTGGCCTGTCGTCCGACGCCGTTGTGGTCCGCCATAACTGGCTGCGCGCCTATGACTTCGCCACCATTTCGGCGGCGCAGGCGCTCAATGATTATGCCCGTCTGAATGATCCGTTCTCGCGGATTGGCCGCGAGCAGGTCGAGGTCGATATGTCGTCGGTCATCCGGGCCTCTCCCGGAAGTTTCCGGGTGGCCTGGACCGAGCGTCATTACCGTGACGGCGCGTTTACCGGCACCGAACGCTGGACGGCCATCGTGTCTGTCGTGCTGCGCACGCCGCGCGATGCCGATCATCTGCGGAAAAACCCGCTCGGCATCTACGTCTCCGCCATCAACTGGTCGAAGGAACTCGGACAATGATCCGCATGGTCATACGCGCCGTTCCATTAGTGCTGCTCACCCTGTCCGCCTGCGCGGGGCAGTATCATCCGCCTGTCATCCGTTACGATGACGCTGTTCAGGCCGTGCGCCTGCCGGACCCGCCGAAGCCCGTTCAGGTGGTCGAAGTCCCGAAGCGACTTCCCCTGCCGGGCCAGCTCAAGCCGCTGCCCTCACGACGCACCGTCCATCCTGCACCCGAAGTCGCCGATCCCGCAGTGCGCGTGACACAGGCCAATCTGGCGGCCCGCATCCAGCCCACGCGGGCCGGGTTCATCAATGCCGTGCAGGTTTATCCGTACAGCGCAGGGGCACTCTATCAGGTCTACACCTCGGCGGGCGAGATTACCGATATCATGCTCCAGAAGGGCGAGAAGCTGGTTGGCACCGGCCCGGTCGCCGCCGGGGATACGGTACGCTGGATTATCGGTGATACCGAGAGCGGGGCAGGGGCGACAAAGAGGATCCATATCCTGGTCAAGCCGACCCGGCCGGACCTGACCACCAATCTGATCGTCAATACGGACCGGCGCACCTATCTTGCCGAATTGAGGTCAACGCCTGCTACCTATATGGCGTCCGTCTCGTGGGACTATCCCGAGGACGATCTGATTGCCCTGCACCGTCAGGACGATGTGGCCGATGACGCTGCTCCCGTGGATGCGGGGCTAAATCTGGCCGCGCTGAATTTCCGCTACGCCATCCAGCCAGTAAAAGGCGGCACGCCGCCCTGGCTTCCGAGCCGAGCGTTCGATGATGGCCATAAGGTCTATATCGCCTTCCCGTCGGGGATCGGGCAGGGCGAACTGCCGCCGCTCTTCGTGCTGGGGGCGGATGGCGGGCCAGAACTGGTCAATTACCGGGTGCGACAGAACTGGATGATCGTCGACCGCCTGTTTGCCGCCGCTGAATTGCGCCTGGGTGACAAGCATTCCGAGCAGCGTGTGCGGATCGTGCGCACGGATGGACAGCGGACATGACCGGGCAGGCCCCGACAACGGGAAGCACCGCAAGTGCTGCGCCAGCGTCACAACCACCACCCGATCTACGTCTGAGGGCCGATCGGCCGCGCGTGGTGCGTCTGTCGCGCACTGTGGTCTGGTCGCTGGGTGGGGTAGGCATGATCGCGGTGACTTTCGCGCTTGGGTATGCTCTTCAGGCCAGCCATCGGCCGCCATCGCCGCCTGCCGCGCAGGACACCGATGTCCGTCCCTCGGCCGACGGGCTGACCGGACTGCCGTCCGATTATGTCGGAAGCGGCGTGCCGAAACTGGGGTCGCCCCTGCCCGGTGATCTGGGCAGGCCGATCCTTAATGCGCAGCGGCAGGGACGTGCGGGACCGGTTCCCGGCATGGGGGATCGTCGCGGTGACCAGGAGATCGAGGCGGCGCGCACCAGTCGGCTGTTTGCGCAGGTCGAGGCGCGGGAAGGGCGGAGTGGGCAAGTGCTTCCGGCACAGGCCACGTCCGGAGTGCAGGCATCATCGGCAGGAACCGACCAGCAGGCTGGCAATCGCGCCTTTCTGGCGGGCCGGCCGGACCGTGCGACGGTCAGCCCGGACCGGATTATGCCGCCAGCGTCTCCCTATATTCTTCAGGCTGGCACAGTGATCGCTGGTGCGCTGAACACGAAAATCAGCTCCGATCTGCCAGGCCAGATCGTCGGGCATGTCACGCAGAACGTCTATGACAGTCCGACCGGGCGCTATCTGCTGATCCCGCAGGGCAGCACCCTGTTCGGAGCCTATAACAGCAGTGTCTCCTTCGGGCAGCAGCGCACCCAGATCATCTGGACCCGGCTGATCTACCCGAACGGGGAGAGCCTGGTGCTGGAAAAGCTGCCCGGTGGCGACGCCATCGGGCAGTCCGGCCTATCCGACGACGTGAACAACCATTGGGGCCAACTGTTCCGCGCAGCCCTTGTCACGACCCTGCTCAGTGTGGGTTCGGAAGCGGGCACGTCATGGAATGAGAACAACCTGATGCAGGCCATCCGTAGCGGTGCATCCAACGGATTTTCCATGGTCGGCAACCGCTTGATCGACCGGAGCCTGAATATTCAGCCGACGCTGACCGACCGGCCGGGCCTGCCGTTCACGCTTATTTTGAATCGCGCTCTTGTCCTCAAGCTACGGAAAGAGAAGGAAACCCACCCATGACGAAGTTGAAGCTTGGTCCGATTGAGGACGACAAGCCCGTGAAGGTCACGCTGGAGCTGCCCGCCGCGCTGCATCGTGGTCTTATCGCTTATGCTGAAATCCTCAGTCACGAGACTGGGCAGGCGGCAGCCGATCCCGTGCGCCTCATCGTGCCAATGATAACAAGGTTTATCTCTACAGATCGTGGGTTTGTGAAGGCGCGAAGGATGCGTAGTGCACACGTTACGGAGAAGTGAGGCGGGGCGTAGACCAATAGTGTCTGTAAGTTGATTGTTTAACTGATTTTCTTATAATTTCATATACTTATGCATGGATTCTGGGTGCAGGATATCGCCGAATTTGGCCGAAAATGCCTATCTCCCGTTTTGCTTTGGTAGTGTGGTCCCTACGTTTTTAGCAAAAAGATGACCACGTTATTTTGCGGACCTAATTTGTACGTTCCGGCTGAATCGCATGGCTGTGTTTGTTTTCGCGGTCTGGACACCTCGTGTTCAGTTTGTCAGAACATTATCGTCTGATAACGGCATGTTGCGAAGCAGCGAGAAGGTGACATTTGGCTACCATCGATATAGTTCGCAGTATGCGCGCAAGAATGCCATGGTCGGTAGCAAAACGGGTTTTGAAGTCTCAAGGACTTGATCGCGCTCGCGGGTGGAATAGGACGCTTACCCGAGTTGCCGATGGCGACGATCAATATGATGAAGCCGAGGATGAGCTGCAAGATGCGCTGGAAGAGCACATTATGTGCGGCGAAAAACTTGTTCAGCTATTTAAGTTGAACCATGATGAGATCCGCGCTCTGAGAGAAGCAACAGCGTCCCTTGAAGTGGCTGTTACACCGTTCAGTAACGCGTATCCAATTCTTCTTCCTGAGGATGAACTGGCCGAGCATAGTAGTGTCGTGCCGAGCTTGGTCGCTAAGGTAGCTTATCGGGATGGTATAGCTCTCGTGCTCGCTTCAGTGCGCTATCTGCAATCCCGCGAGACAGTCGTCGTTGCCGAATTGACTGACGAAGTTGCTAACGAATTGGCTGGCTTCAACGAATTGGTTGGCATCCGTCACAAACGTCTTGAAGCTCTAGACGTGCTCTGGATTCCGAATGACGGAAATTACGTCGAGCTGCGAATCGATTTTCCATTCGGCACGCATCAGCGTCATGCTATGGTCGCGCTTGAGAGGGCGCGAGCGCAGTTCGACGAAATGCTCGAAAGCAGTCTTGGGCACAGACAAGTTAATGTCTTCCCAATTATGCAGTCACTTTACGATGCGCGAGGTGACGGTGCGATGGTGGAGTTAGGTTTCATGGTGGCCGGCTCCGCGCAGAAACTGGAGAAAACACGGCGAGGTGAACAATGCTGTCGCGAGGAGGCCTACCATCAAGGCGGAATCGGCGTACTGGATGCGCCCATTCAAGTCTATAAAACAAGTGTCCTATGGCATGTGGATCTGGGCCGCGACGTATCGTCGGCCCCAGAGGTGACTATCAGTGGCACATCGGCTCACACTGCCGAAGTTGGGCCGTTTATTGGCGAGATGGTTATTCGAAACTGTGCTTGCTTCGAGGACTATGATTATGTGCGCGATCGCGTTTTAGATCATCTAGACAGAAAGTGACACTGGTCTGATGGCATTGGAGGACATCAAGCAGAACATCGATCGCGACATTCGCGAACCGCTTCTGTCTGTCTGCCGTGCTCTGGTTGATCGTCTGACGACCATGAAGCCTAACCAGCTTCAACGACTGACTTACATGCTTTTGGCGGACTTCGTACAGCGGCAGCCTGATGATGATGTGTTTCAGGCGGCTTTGACCGCATTGACCATGATTAAGCACAACCCTCTAACGATGTATTTCGTATTCTACGACGCGGATGAGGATCGTGAAATATCGATTTCCGTCAAAGAGGCGATGCAGTCGGCTGATGAGGCACTATTCATACATCCTCGCACGGGGGAGGAGGTGGCTGACTTTGAGAAGCAGCTGAAACCAGTATTTAGAGCATCGAAAGAGTTGGTGGCTGCGCTCCAGGGTGACCATGGCGGATGAAGTTACACTGCGTGATCTTCTCAATCGCGCACATAACAACACACCATTGGAAATTCAGCTTCGTCTTCAGGCTGCGGAAACGCATGAAGAGATACTCAAGCAGTTGGATCGCGCCCTAATATTGGTGATCGGTCAGTTGGTCCGAAATCGCAAATATAAACAAAATCTTAGTGAAGATCAGCGTACAGTGGAGTTGGTATCTATGCTCCAAATGGCGGGTTTCCCAGCATATCATGATGTAAAAATAGGCGGCCACACTGACATCTCAATTGAGATGCGTGATGGCTTTCTCTGGATCGGTGAAGCCAAGAATTGGAGTGGGAAATCATGGATATTTAAAGGGTTTCGTCAGCTAATGACCCGCTATGCAACCGGTCTTCCTGGACAGAACAACGGTGCAATAATTGTCTATTTCGATGAGGAGAATGCCAATGAGCTTTTCTCTAAATGGGAGAAAGCGCTCGCTGGATGTTGGAAACTGACCGGTAACATTAAAAATGTGAATAGGTTACAGTTTAATTCAGCTCACCCTCACAAGGGCACCGGCGAGACTTTCTATGTGAGGCATTATGCGGTACCGCTCTACTGGAACCCTGAGGACAGCTAGGTATAAATGAAGATATTGGCGAGGATATCTTCAGAGTTATTTCTGGCGTGCAGAGGTTTTACTTTCATGTTGGCAACTAAATTTAACCGCCCATTTTCCGCGTAATGATGATTTAGGGTCAGGACTCATTACGGCGTCCAGTAGATGACTGTTGCGGCGAGGCAGATTGCCGAGAAGAAGGTGTGGGCGCAGCGGTCGTAGCGCGTGGCAATGCGGCGCCAGTCCTTGAGGCGGCCGAACATGTTCTCGACCTTGTGCCGCCGGCGATATCGGGACTTGTCGTGCGGGATCGGCACTTTCCGGCTCTTCGTGGACGGGATGCATGGCTTGATGCCTCGTTCGGTCAGATTGCGCCGGAAGCGATTGCTGTCGTAACCGCGATCGCCGACCAGGTGGCGAGCGGAGGGCAAGCGTGGCAGCAGCAGGGCTGCGCCTTTGTGGTCACTCATCTGACCTTCGGTGAGCAGCATCGCCACTGGACGGCCATGCCCGTCGCAGACGGCATGCAGTTTCGAGTTCAGGCCGCCTCTTGTGCGTCCGATCCGACGCGCAGCACCCCCTTTTTGAGCAGGCTTGCGGCAGTGCGATGCGCCTTCAGATGTGTGCTGTCGATCATCAATTCCTCCGGGACGCCAGCATTACCCGTCAGGGCGGAAAAGATCCGGGCAAATACGCCAAGACGGCTCCAACGAATGAAGCGATTATACAGCGTCTTATGCGGATCGTAGCCCGACGGCGCGTCCTTCCATTGCAAGCCATGCCGGATCACGTAGACGATGCCGCTCAGCACGCGGCGATCATCTACGCGTTTCAGACCGCGCGTTTTCGGGAAATATGGCCCTAACGCGCGCATCTTGCTCACAGGCAGCATCGGCAGATCAGACATCGGGTTCTCCTTCCGATGACCGTCGAATCACATCATCTCAGTCTCGTAAAGGGTCCTGAGCCTAAGGTTCGCTCACGCCCTATCATGTAGGATAGCCCTTTTTCATAAGCGCCGGTCATACGCCATAGCCCGCTTCGCTTCTGCTCGGGCATGACCGGATTGAGGCCGTAAGCGGAATGGCCGGTTCTGGCTATAGATCATGAAAAGCTGACTCAAGATCCAACAGTAGCCGGTGTGGATGCCGGCTGCGCGATATAATGTCAGCGAGTGACGCTGGGCGTTTCCGCGTGCAATTGGTCTTGTGCGGATCAGTCCACGGTCACCGTATAGTCGCCAAAGATAATCTCCCACGCATCCGCCTGCTCGTTCCAAAATCTGGAACGGCCTTGCTCCTTCATCAACAGCAAAGCTAAGCGTTACCGATTGGCTCTCCCCACCGGCAAGCTGGATCCGATCAAACGCACCACACGCATACCTGACCACCTCGCCCCATACATCGCACGTGACTGCAGTTATTGCTTAATTGGGCCAAATTGGCCAAAAGTGATCGGAGCATTAGGCAGGGAGTCGCATGCAAACCCTGAGCGCGAAAGACGCGAAGTACGGCTTCGGACGGATGATCGATCTCGCCAGGGCTGCGCCTGTCGCGGTTGCGAAGCATGGGCGCACCGTTGTTGTCGTGCTGGCAGTCGAGGAATACGAGCGGCTGAAGGCGCTGGATAAGCCCAGTATTAGTCCTGGCGAACGTTACGCAGGAAAGAACACGAGCGAATGATTGCAGACCACCTGACCGGGATCGAACAGTTCGGCGCAGACCTCTGGAAGTTGGCCGACGACCTGCGGGCCAACTCCGGACTCGCCTCGAACGAGTACTTCATGCCCATCATGGGGCTCCTTTTCCTGCGCCAGGCCACGAACCGCTACTACGCGGCTCTCGCCGCGATCGAGGCCGACAAGGCCGTCGGAAAGATGCCGGATCGACCGCTGGTCGATGCCGACTTCCGCCGCCGCCGCGCAATGCTGCTGCCCGAGGCCGCGCGTTACGATGTGATCCTCGACATGCCCAAGGGCGGTCAACTTGGCGCCGCACTCACCGCCGCCATGGAGGAGGTCGAGAAGCATTTCCCGCCTCTCGCAGGCCAGTTGCCCAAGGACTACGAGCGCTTCGACGACGAACTGCTCGAAAGCATGATGCGCAAATTCGACACAGAGGCCCTGCGTAATGCTTCGGGCGACGTCTTCGGCCGCATCTACGAATACTTCCTCGCTGAGTTCTCCAAGCAGGGCGCTCACGACAACGGCGAATTCTTCACGCCGCCCTCCATCGTCCAGACCATCGTCAACGTGATCGAGCCCGACCACGGCATCGTCTTCGACCCAGCCTGCGGCTCGGGCGGCATGTTCGTACAGTCCAGCCACTTCATCGAGGACGCGGGCCAGGACACGATGAAGCGCGTCACCTTCTACGGTCACGAGAAGAACGAGACGACCGCTAAGCTCGCCCAGATCAATCTCGCAGTTCACGGCCTTCAGGGTACGATCCGGGCCGGGAATGAAGCGATCACCTACTACAAGGATCCACACGAACTGGTCGGCAAGTGCGACTTCGTCATGGCCAATCCGCCGTTCAACGTGGACGAGGTCGACGCCGACAAGGTCAAGGGTGACAAGCGGCTGCCCTTCGGCCTGCCGGGCGTGAACAAGGCCAAGAAGGTCTCGAACGCCAACTATCTGTGGATGTCCTATTTTTACAGCTACCTGAACGAGAACGGCCGCGCCGGTGTCGTCATGTCCAGCCAGGCGTCCAGCGCCGGACGGGACGAGGCAGTCGTGCGCCAGAAGCTGGTCGAGACCGGCGCCGTCGACGTGATGATCGATATCCGCGGCAACTTCTTCTACACGCGCACCGTGCCCTGCCAGTTGTGGTTCTTCGACCGGGCGAAGGAACGCGACCCGGACCGCGCCGATCACGTCCTGATGCTCGATGCACGCAACATCTACCGCAAGGTGTCGCGCGCCATATACGACTTCTCGCCCGAGCAGCAGAAGAACATCGCCGCCATCGTATGGCTCTATCGGGGCCAGGCGGACCGCTTTCTGAAACTCGTCGAAAGCTACCTTGCACAGGCCATGGTTGCCGGCGGGGCAGCGGCAGAACCCTTGGCAGACTATGACAAGGCGCTCGGCAAACTCGTCGATCTGGTGCAGCCCTTCGTCATTAAAAAGCGCGATCCGGATCCTCTTGCGGAGACTTGGGGCGAACTGACCGGTACGCGGACAACGCTGGCGGCCGATATCGCGGGGTTCAACGCCGAGGTCGCGGCGCGGGCGGCGGGCTGGGCTGACGTCGCGCTTGACAATGCCGGGCTGCATGGGGCCCGCACCGGGCTGCACCCCATGGCAGACCGCTGCCGTGACATGACCAAGCAGATCGACCTGGCCGCCAAGTTGGCAGGGCGCGTGGTGGATACCGCCGTCAAGGAACTGGACGCCCGCGACCACGCCCTCTGGCACAATGCTAAGGTGACGCGCGCCCGCAAGGCGCTCGAGGGCGCTCGGACTGCGGCGGTGGAGGCGCTGCGGATGGCGCGGTATTTCGTGAAACAGGCCGATTGGCTGCAAGAGCGGTTCCCCGATGCGGTTCTGCGCGATGTCGAGGGGCTGGTGAAGCGTGTTGGCAGCGCCGAGATCGCGGCGCATGACTGGAGCCTGACGCCCGGTCGTTATGTCGGTGTGGCGTCTGAGGAGTTGGACGAGGATTTCGACTTTGAGGAGGCGCTCCGATCTATCCACATCGACCTCAAGGGGCTGAACGAGGAGGCGGCGGACCTGGCGACGCGGATTGCCCGGAACTTCGAGGAGTTGGGCGTGTGACGGCATACCTCGGCTCCAAGCACTGGAAACCGGCTGTGTTGCAGGACCTCGTGCTTTTGCAGCGTGGCTTCGACATTACAAAGGCGCAGCAGAAGGAAGGCGAGATCCCCGTCTTCTCGTCGTCCGGCCTAAGCAGTTGGCACAACGAGGCGAAGGTCGAGGGCCCCGGAATCATCATCGGCCGCAAGGGCACGCTGGGGAGCGTGCATTATTCCGGGAATGATTACTGGCCCCATGACACGACGCTCTGGAGCAAGTCCCTCAACGGAAACAACCCCCGTTTCGTATACTATGCTCTGAAGTGCTTGGGACTCGAACGATTCAATGTTGGTGGGGCCAACCCAACGCTGAACCGAAACCACATCCATGGGCTCCCTATATTCCTGCCCGGTCGGAATGTGCAGGACACCATCGTTTCCATCCTCTCCGCCTACGACGACCTGATCGAGACCAACCGGCGGAGGATTGCGCTGTTGGAGGAGGCAGCAAGGCTGCTCTATCGCGAATGGTTCGTCCACTTCCGCTTCCCCGGCCACGAACACGTCCCCTTCAGGGACGGTCTCCCCGAGGGCTGGGAGCGGCGAAAGCTGGGCGACGTCGCAGCGACGAATCGCGAGAGTTATCGCGCGAAGGAACTTCCCGACGAGATCGACTACATCGACATTTCTTCAGTGGTGCAGGGCCGCATTGTCTCGAAGAACCGCATGACGGCTGCCGATGCGCCGGGTCGAGCACGTCGAAAGGTGCGGGATGGCGACGTGATCTGGTCGAACGTGAGGCCGAACCTGCGGGCGTACGCGCTGATCCTCGATCCCGACGATCTCGATGTCGTCTCGACAGGGTTCACGGTTCTCTCGGCTTCGTCGGTGCCGTTCACTTGGATCTACATGTTCGTCACTACCGACAGCTTCGTGGGTCATCTGGTCAACCATGCAACCGGCGCAGGATACCCCGCTGTGCGCCCGGACGATTTCGAGCGGGCGGAGGTGCCGTTGCCGCCGAAATCGCTTTTTGAACATTTCCATGAGGCGACAGAGCCGAATTTCAGGCTCATCAAGAAGCTGGATCAGCAGAACCAGAAGCTCGCCCAAGCCCGCGACCTTCTCCTGCCTCGTCTGATGAACGGGGAGATCACAGTTTGAGTATCAAGCCCAGAACGTCGCTTCCAAAGCGGATGGATGAAGTGCTGTTGTGCGAAGTTTCGGAAGAACGATCAGCTTTCAACGTGGTGTGAGGGGTTAACGGCTTATGGCAGTAACGGGCATCAACTCGGAAGATCGACTGGTCCAGAAGACCTTCGCAGATCATCTCGAGCAAGTACTCGGCTGGGAGACCCTTTACGCCTACAATCAGGAAACCCTCGAGCCGGACGGCACGCTGGGACGCAAGGACACGACAGAGGCGGTTCTTAGCCGCGACTTGCGCGCAGCCCTCCATCGCATCAACCCCGACTTGCCTAGCCCAGCCATCGAGGACGCGATCCGCGCCTTGACCGTCTATGACGTCAGCCGCTCAATGGTGCAACACAACCGCGATTTCTACCGCATGCTGCGTGGCGGCGTGCCTGTCACCTACCGGGACGCGCAAGGGCGCCAGAAATCGGCCCGCGCCCGGGTGATCGACTTCGACAACGCGCCCGGTGCCAATCGCTTCCTCGCTGTGCGCGAGTTGAAGCTGACAGGGACCCGGACGCCCAACTACAACCGCCGCGCCGATCTGGTCTGCTTCGTCAATGGCTTGCCGTTGGTCTTCATCGAGCTGAAGGCCGTCTACAAGAACATCCGGGCCGGGTTCGACGGCAACCTTCGCGACTATATGGACGAAAATGTCATCGCCCATGCGTTCCATCACAACGCCTTCCTGATCGTGTCGAACGGCGACCGGGCTCGCTATGGCTCGATCACCAGCGAATGGGAGCACTTCAACGAGTGGAAGCGGCTCGACGAGGGGGATGAAGGCAGCGTCGATGCGGAGCGTCTGCTGAACGGCATGCTGGCGCATGATCGTCTGCTCGATCTGGTTGAGAACTTCATCCTGTTCGACGAGAGCAAGGCAGGCGCCGCGCGCAAGGTGGTGGCGAGAAACCATCAGGTGCTGGGCGTGAACCGAGCTGTGGCTTCGGTCGCACGGCAGGAGGCGATCAAGGCGGACATTCCGCCCGAAGAACGCCTTCGGCACCGTGTTGTCGAGTTGCCGCTGGAGCGAAAAGCGCCGACGAAGCGCAGGAAGGGCAATCAAGCTTTTGTGGCAGCGGAAACGGCGCTGCCATCCTTCGTCCCCGAAGGTCCTGTCGACATCATCGAGCGAGCGCACCCCGATCTGGGTCGATTGGGCGTGTTCTGGCACACGCAGGGCAGCGGCAAGTCCTATTCCATGGCCTTCTTCGCCGAGAAGGTGCGGCGCAAGGTGCCGGGCAATTTCACCTTCCTGCTTATGACCGACCGGAACGATCTCGATAGCCAGATCTACAAGACCTTCGTGGGCTGCGGCATTGCCGGAAACGAGACGCCGCGCGCGGCATCCGGCGATGATCTGGAACGGATCCTGAAGGAGAACAACCAGTACGTCTTCAGCCTGATCCACAAGTTCAACAAGGACGTGGAACCGAAGAAGCCTTACAGCGAGCGTGACGACATCATAGTGATCTCGGACGAGGCACACCGCACGCAGGCAGGGCGGCTGGCTCGCAACATGCGCCTTGCGCTGCCCAATGCTGCCTTCATCGGCTTCACCGGCACGCCGCTGTTCAAACAGGACGAGATCACCAAGCGCATCTTTGGCGAGTATGTCTCGCGCTACGATTTCAAGCGGTCCGAGGAGGACGGGGCCACCGTCAAGCTGGTCTACGAGAACCGAGGCGAGAAGTTGGGCGTCGCCAAGACGGATCTGAACGAACGGATCGCAGAGAAGATCGAGGAGGCGGAACTCGACCCCGATCAGACGGCGCTCCTCAATAAGCTGCTCGGGAAAGACTATGAGATCATCACTGCCGATGAGCGGCTCGACAAGATCGCAGGCGATTTCGTCGAGCACTGCGCGACGAGGTGGGAATCCGGAAAGTCCCTGTTCGTGTGCATCGACAAGATTACCTGCGCCCGGATGCACCAGATGATCGTCCCGCGATGGCGGGCGAAGACTGCAGAAGTCAGGGCGGCGGCCGATGCCAAGCAGGCCCAAGCGGATACCACGGCCGATGAATCCTTGCGTGCTGTGCTCACGGAGGAGGCGCAAGAATTGGCTGCGCAGGCAATGTGGCTCGAGGAAACCATCGTCGAGATTATCATCAGCGAAGCGCAGAACGAGGTCGCGGACTTCAAGAAATGGGGGTTCGACATCATCCCGCACCGCGCCTTGATGAAGCAGGGCTTCGATACCGGAAATGGCGAGCGGATCGATGTCGAGACTGCCTTCAAGAACCCCAAGCACCCGTTCCGCGTCGCAATAGTCTGCGCAATGTGGCTGACCGGCTTCGACGTGGAATGTCTGTCAACGCTCTATATCGATAAGCCGATGAAGGCGCACACGCTGATGCAGGCCATAGCGCGCGCGAACAGAATGTATCCTGGCAAGGACTTCGGCCTGATTGTCGACTACAACGGGATGCTAGCCAGCCTGCGGGCCGCGCTTGCCCAGTACGCGCTCGGTGATGATGGTAAGGGTGGAGAAGAGATCATCGCCCCCATCGAGGAGAGGGTGCAGGCTCTGCTCGAAGCTATCGAGGCGACCGAGGCGCACCTGCGCGACCTCGGCTTCGACCCGGGCGTGCTGCTCGGCTCGAAGGGCTTTGTGCGCATCAAGGGCCTGAAGGACGCCGTGGAAGCCGTCTATTCGACGGATGAGGCCAAGCGGCGCTTCGAGATACTCGCACGGCAGGTATTCATTCGCTTCAAGGCGCTGCTGATGGAGCCCAGCGCTTGGGCATACGCAGAACGACACGACAACATCGAAGCAATCTACAAGAAGCTGACCGAGCGGCGCGACACGGCTGACGTGACCGAGCTGTTGAAGGAGTTGCACCGGATCGTCAACGAGGCCATCCGGACGCAGGCGCCAGGAGACGACCAAGCCGAGGGGCTGACCTTCGACCTCAGTCAGATCGATCTTGAGAAGCTGCGCGACGAATTTGCAAGAAAGGTCAGACGCAAAGCGACCGCGCTTCAGGACATACGAGACATCGTCGAACAGAAGCTCGCCGAGATGCTGGCGCGCAATCCCGGAAGGATGGACTATCAGGTGAAGTACGAGGCGATCATCGCCGACTACAATCGGGAGAAAGATCGGATCACCATCGAGGAGACCTTCCGCCGACTGGTCGAACTCGTCAACAGTCTGGACGAGGAACAGAAGCGCGCAACGAAGGAGGGGCTTGGTGAGGATGAACTCGCGCTCTTCGACCTGCTGCTCAAGCATAGTCTGGACAAGACGTCTCGTGCGCGGGTGAAGCAGGCGAGCCGCGACCTCTTGACATCCATAAAGGCGCGATTGGCCGAACTCGATCGCTTCTGGGAGAAGGAACAAACCAAGGCCGATGTGGAGGTCTTCATCCTGGACGAGGTATTCGCGAATCTACCGTCACCGCCCTTCACGCCCGACGAAAAGAAAGCACTTGCGGCAAGCGTGTACGCCCATGTGTGGCAACAGGCCGTGAATGGTGGCTTTGCGCAGGCGGCATAGGGCCGTTCGCTGATCGTTCGATCCGGATTCCGGTAGTTGGCGAGCGGAACTGCAAACCACGCCCAGTGCGCAAGCAATTTAAATCTCATAAGTTCAATATCTTGGCGCTCAGAACCCGACTGTACGCGGTTAACAGGTCCGGAAAATACCGGTCCGAAGAGAACGCTTCCTAGTATCGTGTGCGGCAGGCCGGTGAACAGCACATCCCGGATAACCCTTGAAAACAACGAGAAAGTTCGGACGGCACTGGATTGGGAGAACGCTTTCGCGAGGGCAAGTGGAGGAGAGAGATTCCAACACATACGCCGAAATAATCGGTTGGCGCTTGTGTAGCCCATAACCTTGAAGAAGGGGCAGGCTGGAAACACGTTCATGAGGATGAACGTGTTTCTCTGTCGCTTGGGGGGATTGCTCTCATGCTCAGTGTTTGGCTGTCGACGGGTCGATGATCTACACAAGATACTGATATTACTTAATTATATTGCTGCCTGAAGTGAGTGTGGGCATCGGTGCTTGCGTGCCCCCGCAACCATGAATACGTGTCTGATAAGACAGAAGAAAAGCCACCCATCAGGGTGGCTTTTTTGCGTTCCGGGAATGAGCGCAGAATGCGTATAGGATGCAACTGGGAGTGAAAGCGCAGCGTAGTTTGGGCTCATGATGAGGCTTTTCACGATGACGTGAGCTTTATCGACGGTCTTATTGATCAGTGGGAATTACGCGATCTGACGACGATACGTTCACTGTCGGAATCGTTGTCATAAGTGCTCTTCGTAGAAGAGCGATTACCAACATCCGCCAGCAATCCGGAGAGGTTAGTGATCTCTTTTGCCACCAGATGCACGACGTCGCCTTCTTTCTGCAGCATGCCTGTCACTGCCAGCATCTGTCCGTCCAGCACCACGCGCCGGTTCGCATCGCATAGATCCGGCCAGATAATGACGTTCATATTTGCCGTCTCGTCCTCCAGCGTCATGAACACTACGCCCTCGGCGGAGCCCGGTCGCTGCCGGACCAGCACCAGCCCGGCCACGGTGAGACGCTTCCCATCTTTTGCCGCCAGTGCCTGCCGACAGGATATGATGTCCATGGCCTGAAGATCCTCGCGCAGAAAGGCCAGGGGGTGGTCCCGCAGGGTCAGGCCAAGCCGATTATAGTCTCGCACCACCTCGGCGCCATCCCGCATCGGCTGGAGCAGCACGTCCGGTTCCTCCGCTTCCCGTGTCACCTGCGCTGCCGCGAACAGAGGCAGCGGTTCGTCCCGTAGCGCCTTGATCGCCCATAGCGCCTCCCGGCGTGCCAGCCCGCAGCGACGGAGAACCGCTTGCTTTCTTTCGGGATCTGGTGCCGATGCACCTCAGTGCGGAAACCGGCGGATGGTGAGACGACGGATGACCTGTTGGGTTTCTCACCACCGAGGCGAACCGGGAAGTGGGCGCGGTCCATCCGAAGGCTATGCCTGTGATCCTGACGCAGTCGGATGAGCTGGACGTATGGATGAACGCCCCGGTCGCAGAAGCTCTGTGCCTTCAGCGGCCTATCCCTATGGTCTTCAAGGCGGACATTTTTGGGAGATCCAATTCAAGATCAGAAAAGGTCCGGCCAACCAGTCGGGTGATGCGTAAAAATCCTCTGACACAAACCTTCATTGGCATAAAGGCGTTTGTCCTTACCAAAACCGCAGGGTAACTCCACATCAAATTCTTAGCTTTCGTTCCCATGCCCGAGCCGGTAGCCGGGCGGAAATCCGTGGGACCGGGCCTGCCAGGCGATCAGGAAGCCGACAGCGACAAGCCCCATCACCGCCCAGGGGAACGATGCCGCCCCCCATGTGTCGAGCAGAACGCCGCCCAGAAGGCCTCCACCGGCTATGGCACTGTTCCACGCCACCACATTCATTGACAACGCGACATCCGCGCCATCGCCGGCTGCATCAGCCAGTGCTGTCTGGAGCAATGT
The DNA here is from genome assembly GCF_057359305.1 of Komagataeibacter ossonobensis. Taxonomy (NCBI): domain Bacteria; kingdom Pseudomonadati; phylum Pseudomonadota; class Alphaproteobacteria; order Acetobacterales; family Acetobacteraceae; genus Komagataeibacter; species Komagataeibacter ossonobensis. The sequence continues at coordinate 33,845 of NZ_JBXAYQ010000034.1, forward strand.
CGCGGCGCCCCCAAATGTCAGCCCCCATACCGTCACTCCGATCATGATGATCGCAGGCGATGCTGATCCGATGGCGAAAGCCGCCGCCACGACCGCGAATATGGCGAGACTGAGCAGGACGGACAGGCGCAAGGCATGATCGACCGTGCGGCTGGTCAGCCAGATGCCGACAAGGGCCGCGCCCCCGAACAGCAGCAGGATGCGATCTGCCTGCCCCGCCAGTCCGGCTGGCGTCACGAATGGCACGATGTAGGTATAGAGCACATTATGCGCGAGCATCCAGGCCATCACGACACCGAGGACAGACCGCACGCCGGGCATGTACAGGACATGCCGGAACGGCAGACGCTCGTCATACGCGGCACCCGGAAAGTCAGGAACCTTCGCCAGCACCCATGCGATCAGCAGCATGGTCAGGCCCGACATGATCCAGAAAGCCAGCCGCCAGCCGACAGCAGCT
>NZ_JBXAYQ010000035.1:0-31461 GCF_057359305.1 Komagataeibacter ossonobensis
CTTTGCTGCCACAATGGCGCTGGACCGGCCGCTATGCATCATCAGTCTGCGGATGGTTACCGAATATTCCGTCATGACCCTGTGCTGTGCGGCGTTCGTGTCGCTTGCGGCTGGTTGGCGGGCATCACGGATCAATGCATGGGATGGAGTAGTCGCATCATGAAACGCTCACTGGGTTCATGTCTGGCCGGTATTGGCATTGTGGTATGCAGCCAGGCCCCGGTCATCACGGCCCACGCGCAGACCGATGCGCCGGAATGGGACACGCGCTTCGTGGATCGCCACCCGGGCAGTGATGACCTGAAGTTGCCCATGCCATGCGGGGGCAGCATGGTATTCCGTCCGGTTGACGTGGCGACCGGCAAGACGGTGCTGGGCGATGTCGAAATCATGACCGGGCGCAACGATGCGGTGGACGGTTATAATGAATTCTTGCACAAATCCTGGATTTCGGCACCTTTTCCAGTACCGGGCAAACCCGACCTGCGCCGGTATTATGTCGCCAAGTATGATGTGACCCAGAACCAGTATGATGCCGTTATGCATCCCGATGCGGCCTGCAGGCCCCCAACGGCGGAGGGCATGAAACCCGCGATCAGGGTGTCATGGTTTGATGCACAGAACTTCACCGCCACATGGACGTCATGGCTGCAGGCCCATCATGCCGCGACACTGCCCACGCATGGCAATGGGCACGGGTTCGTGCGTCTGCCGACAGAAGATGAATGGAGCTATGCCGCGCGCGGCGGCATGCAGGTGTCGCCGGCGGATTTCATGGCCCCTACATGGCCCATGCCCGAAGGTAACGATCATTATATCGTTGCTGGCCCCGATATCGGCGCGCTCCAGCCGGTTGGTACCCTGAAGCCCAATCCGCTGGGGCTGTATGACATACTGGGGGAAGTGGACCAGATCATGCTCGATCCCTACCGCCTCAACCGGGTCGGGCGCCTGCATGGACAGGTTGGTGGCGTGCTGCTGCGCGGCGGGAACTATCTGGCCAATCCCGATGAACTGACAACGGCGCAGCGCGCGCAAATGCCCGTCTTTGATGAAAAGACCAGCCAGCCGACGCGCCTGCCCACGGCCGGGATCCGTGTGATCATTTCCTCTGATGTCATCAACACCCTGGCGGAAACACAGGAAGCCCAGGCCGAGTTTGACAAGCTGTATAAAAACCAGCAGTCGAGCGATCCTTCGCATTCCATGCTGGCGGACATGCAGAACAATACAACGGACAACAAGCTACGTGACCAGTTACGGCAGGTTCAGGCCGTTCTGGCCAGCAATGCGCGCGAACGGGCCGATGCCGCCATGGAGGCATTGAAGCTGCAGATCAATGCCACCACGGTAATGGCGATCAGCATCCTGCAGACCGAACATGCAATCCATGTCATGAACAATTTCCTGCAGTCTTCCAGTCCGATAAAATTCTCGGCTGAACAGCGTGCGCCAATTGAAAAGAACCTGGCCCGCAACCAGCGTAACCTGAACGGAATGATTGGCGGTTATCTGGATCTTGTACGCAGTATCCATTCCAATGCGGCGTTTGGTCAGCTCAATGAGGCCGTGCAACTGGTCAAGGCAGGCATGGAGCAGCGTCATGAAGATTACGGCCTGGCGCTGATTGGCCTGGTGCAGTCGGAAATCGGGCAGCAGGAAGCATCCGTAACGGAGGCAGAGGTGCTGAAGGATATCGACCAGATTGCGCGCACTCTTCCCGGTGAGGGGCAGCAGCCCTGATCGCGCCTGTGGCCCGGCAGGGTGGACGGGCGACGGGCGCACTATGCTGTCCATCGCGCCAGTCCAGGTTATGCCCTGACCGTATCTGATAGACAGCCACCATGCCGCCAGGCAAGTGTCATGTGCCAGAGCATGTCCGGGTCATCAAGCGCAATGGCGCGAATATCGTCATGTCGGCGCGTTTCCACTATCATGCGTGGGAGGAATCCGGTTTCCAGTCCTGCTGCGATCAGGCCAAACAGGCATTCAGCCTGAACTGAGTGCACCGCGATCTCTGGCACGAAGCTGCTGTGGTGGGAGGCGACAGTTACGGCCCGGTTCAGCGGAAACCCTGTCTTGAACAGAAGGAACGATAAATTAGCGAAGGCGGTAACCGGCTGCCGCGTCGCCGGGATCCGGACGACGCTCGCGGTGAGCGAACCGGCGGACGCGGTGGTTCGGGGCCTGGAAATCATCCCCCCCCGACACGTGGATTTCGAGTACAAGCAGGCACGCCCGCTGGCACCAATGGCGGGGATGGGGATACAGGCGGTGATGCTTGTGGCAAGGATGTATTTCAGTCTGATGAAGGTCTGCCTCAGTGTGCTGGAGCGGGAATTGGAGCGGTGTGAGAATCCCGCCGCCAGCCGTTCAGGTCATGGCGGCAGATCTTCCTGTCAATTATCGATCACGCCTTTTCATTCCGGCTTTCCCGCCACATTTGCGTTGGAAAGAATGTGGTCGCGTAGATACTGCATACGGGCAATCGAGACATTGGCACGAATCGTCGGGTCGGCAAGCATATGCGTTCCGGGCAGCAACATCAGATCATAGGGACGACCTGCCCTGATCAGTGAACGGGTCAGCTTCAACGTATTTACAAAATATACGTTATCATCCGTTACACCATGAATGATCAGCAGGGGACGTGAAAGGTATTTTGAATAGGTCAGGACATTACTGACCCGGTACCCCTCGCCATCTAGCTGTGGCAGGCCCAGATAACGTTCTGTATAGGTCGTATCATAATCAGAAAAATCTACCGGTGGGGCACCGGCTACGCCTGTCCGGAACAGTTCAGGATGCCGCATGACCGCCATGGCCGTAAAATAACCGCCAAACGACCACCCATAAATGCCAACATGGCGCATATCCATTTCAGGAAACTGTTTTCCCATGGCCTGCATCCCGGTAATCTGATCTTCAAGCTGCGTATCAATCAGATTGTTGTGGATGGCACGTTCCCAGTCGTGGTCTCGATCGGGGGTTCCCCGACCGTCCAGACTGACGACAATGAAACCCTGATTGGCCAGACACTGTTTTTCCGCATAGAGGGCAGGTGCATCAAGCACTTCCTTGTATCCCGGTCCCCCATAAACTGACAGGATAACAGGCAGATGCTGTCCGGCATGAAAATTGACGGGACGAACAATCATCGCATCGTATGATCGCGGTCCAACCGTCAGGAACTTTATGTTAAAGGGCGGCGCTTTTCGTGCAACATCAGGTAGTGTGGCACGCGTATTGCCGTCACGATCGCGCAATAGGACACGAACACTTCCATCCGCGGTACTAAAACGGTCGATAAACCGGTCATGCTGACCGGGTGAAAAATAAGGCTGGTGCAGTCCCTCGGCAGTGGCGATTTCCGTTATGGCTCCAGTATTCATATCCTCCCAGTAAACTGCTGTATTCACCCGGTCAGGCGTTGCGGTAAAGGTTATGGTATGGTGCGCCGCGTCAACATCATCCAGTGACAGAAACGGCAAGGTGGCTGGCGTCAGTTCGTGACCGGGCGTGCCATCCGCATTGTGCATTTCCAGCCGCCACGTACCGCTCCGTTCAGATGCCCATAAAAAATGCTTTCCATCCTTCAGCCAGTAAGGCAGGGCAAGCCCTGTACTGTGTGCCGTGGCAGCAATATTGATCCAGGCCGCGTCATGTTCGGCCAGAAGTTCAGTTGTTTTTCCGTTATGGGGATCAACGTCCAGCACGCGTTCTTCATTCTGTGCACGGTTCATCACCACGACAGACAACCGACCGGTTTCCTTCGACCAGACGACACGTACAACATAAGGGTAAAGGGTATTATCCCATCGGATCCATCGGGTATGGCCGCCATCACGCTTTATGATACCCAACCGGACGCGGGCATTGGGCGTACCGGCCCGTGGATAGCGAAAGGCGACGGATGGGGTCGCCGGATTTTCAGGATCAGCGATATAATGCTTTTCCACACCCGAAAGATCGGCTTCCTCATATACCACAGACCGACTGTCCGGTGACCACCACAGACCATCGGGGCGGTCCAGTTCCTCGGCTGCCGCGAATTCGGTCAGGCCATGTGTCAGGTCTGCCGTGCCGCCATGGGTGACCTGATGCGCTTTGCCGTTGCTGGTCGAAATGACATACATGTCGTTGTTGCGTACGGCGGCAATATACCGCCCATCCGGCGATAGCCGGGGCGCGCCCCAGTCCTGTTGCGGCAGGGGCGTGACACTGTAATTGGCCAGATCAATCCTGAGCAGGCGTCCGGCCTGGGTCGCGATGGCGGTCCTGCCGCGCTCTGCCACCTCAAAAGCTGTCACCCCCGTCATGGCCAGGCGCGCGCGTTCCCGCCTGGCCTTTTCTTCCACGGACAGATGTTCGTTCCCTGTTGCGACATGGGTCAGGGCTGTCTGCTGTCCGGTGGCAAAATCATAGCGCCATAACTGCAGGGCCGTATCTTCCGGTCCACTACGCAAAAACAGGGCCGCGTGCCCATCGGGCATAATTTGCGCATTACGGGGCAGGCCCAGCGTATATCCATGCGTTATGGCATCATCCCTGAAGCACTGAAGGGATGCCGCCTGTACAGTGTGATACTCTGTTGTCCCGGCCAGCAGCATGCCCACCATCATGGGACGTATCATGCCCCTCATGGCGTGACGGGCCGTGGCTTGAGAATATCCGCCAGCATGTCAGGCGTATTGGGAATGCGCTCCAGTCGGGGGTAACGCAGTCCCCCATGATAGGGGATGGAAACGTTTCTGTATCGATCCCCAGACTGGATCAGCAATTCAATTGATGCCGCACCGGGTGACGCGGCGGCCGTAATGGCATCTGATAACAGGTCCGCATCAAAGGTCATGTTGTGAACCGCCACGATTTTTTCGTCCATCGTAATAGCCGCCTGCCATGCGGGACTGTTCCATTCAACGTTCAGCAATTTGCCTTTCTGATCCACCGTGAAGCCAAGCGAGAAGCTGTAATCATGCATTTTCAGCATTTTCTCTTTCGCGGACTGATAGGCGGTCGGCTCCGTGCCGTAAACCAGACGGTACCCCCCACGGACCAGTCCGGCCAGTGGCGCATGGGGGGGTACGACGTCCACCCGGTCATGCAGGAAACCGGTCCAGTCATAGGGCTGAACGGTATTCAGGGCAGCAATAACGTCCTCACGACGATAGGTATGGGTCACCATGCTGCCATTACTGATACCAAAGAACTGGCGGGCGACATCATCAAGCGAATGGTGTCCGTGCGAGAGTTCCCGGATCAATGTATCTGCCTCCAGCCACAACAGTTCCCCTTCGGAATAATAATCTTCACTGCGTTGCCAACTCCGCCATGACAGGGGAGTGCGGCGGGCAATGACCGGATCATTGGTGGTATCAACCAGCGGGCGCCACAGACGACCGGCCCGCCCGTCATACGTGGCGGCCACAAGGGCGAGTGCGTCAAGTACCTGTGGCTGTGTCATGAGGTTACTGCGGGCGGCAAGAACATAGCCCCAGTACTGGGTCTGCCCTTCATAAATCCACAGTAGCGACCCGCGATGAGGTGTGTTGAAGTCGGCAGCCCACAGATCTTCCGGACGGCGGAATTTGCCATTCCAGGAATGCGTGAATTCGTGTGGCAGGAGATCGCGCGCAGGAAAGGTATCTTTCCATTTTGTAAAATATCCGCGCGGTCCGCTGTTTTCACTGGATTGATGATGTTCAAGACCGATACGGCCCAGTTCTTCCGTCAGTGCCAGAAGAAAATCGTAATGTTCATAATGATGGGATCCAAACACCGCGTTCGCCTGCAGTACAAGGTTCCGATGTGCATTGATCTGTTCGGGTGCCGCAGCAAGCAGATTGGGACTGTCCGCGACGACATCAAGCGATACAGGGGGGCCATTGGGTGGGGTAAGATCAAATCGCCTGAAGTAACGTCCCGCAAAAACGGGGGAATCAACAAGACGATCGAACGATACGTTCTGGAATGTAATATTGTTCCCCGTATTGCCCCCGTCGCGGGGGCGCAATGACGAACCATACTGCCACCCATGTGGTAAGACCAGTGTGGGTGAAACCGTTATGTCACGCGTAAAATATCCAGCAGGATAAAGGCAGACCGCATTCCATTGTACATTGAGCATATCAGGCGTCATGACCACCCGCCCCACATCGGAGGATACAGGCGTTAACGTCTGGAAATCCACGAGGATCATCTTCGTCCCGGCAGTAATGGGGATGTGGAACGTGCTGACATCCACCGTATCGCGAATCCAGGGAATATTACGGTTATCCGCATGCACCGACAGTCCGGCAAGCTGCGTTACCGGACCTGTGGGGGAGTGATCTCCTGGTATCCACATGGGATACCGGATCATCATGTCACCGCCATGGGCCGATATTTCCGGCGAGACCGGAATTATTTCATGGACTGTATATATATGTCTGGCCAGATCGGTCCCATCGACCTTCAGCATGATTGTGCCAGGCATCGGCCTGTCCTGGGCCTGTGGCACGGGAGGCGGCAATGGCAGGGGGTCGGGTCCCGTTTCCTTTATGTCCTGACAAAAGGACCCTGTTGAAAATGCAAGGGAAGAACCTAATAGAAGTAAAAAAAGGACAGGCCTCAAGACTATATACTCCAATACAGATTCAACCGGTTGTCGGAACATCGCCCACAGGCACGCAGATATGTTATTCACATATGATTTGTTTATATGTCATTATAAATCACGATATTTTTATATGATCCAGGCCGTATCCCCGTCATATGTCGTATTGTTGCTCCCTTGCAACAAGAGGAGGAAAACAATCCTATTTATTGCGACTCTGTAATTTTATGTGGATTTCTGATGCATTTATGAATCAGTGTGAAGGCAGTGAGAGCTCTATTACGGAAGAGTCTGATATGAGATCATTGTCTGATAAGAGCCTGGCCTTACATCGTGATTGGATCCTGTTCCGAATTCCTGTTCTCCTTAGGGAGGATCGGATACTTGTAGATCGGTTATTCTCATCTTCCGTGGCACTGTTTATGTTGGGATGGAGTGGTACACTACTTGCCCAGACGACAGAAAATCAAAACAATCCCACGACAAGCAGTCATTCTGCAAAAAAGAATACAAATTCAGTTAATAAAACAAAGACCACATCGGATGACACGGCAGCATCCAATGCAAGAACGGAAGAAATCATGGTCAAGGCGCAGCGGCGCCTGCTCCGTGAAAAGAATTCGCCCAGCGCCGTGACTGAACTGGGAGCGGATCATATCCGTCAGGCTGGCCTGATGGGCAGTATTGCAACCATCCTGCGCGATGCACCGTCCGTAAATGTATATCAGTCAGGTATCGGCAATAACGAACCGGTCATGTCTGTCCGTGGCGCACGTGGGCTGGAAGTTGCGCAGACACTGGATGGCGTGCCGATGCAGGACCTGCTGAATGGTGGTTCCGGTGCCTATATGAACAGCCTTATTGGCGGCAAGTTCAATATGGATCAGATCAGCGGTGTTTCGATCTATCCCGGTGTCGCCTATCCCAGTGAGACAACATTCGGTACGATCGGCGGCACGATTGCCTACCATACATTGCGACCAAGTAATGACAGACACCTTGATGTCACGGGTTCCGTTGGCTCATTCGGAACATGGAATGAAGGTTTCGAAGCCAGTTCCGGCCGGTTGAATGGGTGGATGGGGCGGGGGATCGATGCGCCCAAGGTTATGCTGAAATATTCCAACATGCAGACCCAGAACTACATTGAATATACGCCTGCGCGTTACAATAATATGGAGTTTGCATTCGATAAGCCTTATGATGATGGGCAGTCCCTGTTTCAGGCGACAATACTCTACAATACAGGGAACGGGCGATTTGAGGCACAGCCGGTTCCGACTGCCTGGATGAATAAATACGGGAAATATAGTAATTATAATCCCGATACGACATTCGGGCAGCAGAATAACGATTATTTTACAATGATCCTCAAGGATGACACATACGTAAATGATTATCTGAATGTTGGTGTCACGGGATTTTATGAATTTTCGGATTCCACGACCCTTGATTATCAGAATCCCGATTCCTTTTCCTTAAACGGTGCCCCGACGCCTTATTCGATTGGCGGGTCGAACATATTTACACAGACACCCGCCGGGTTTGGTGAGCAGGGCTATTACGGCTATGGCAACCCCTTCTACATGCCGGGGGTCTATACCTATGGCGGGAGTTCAGCAAACTGTCCTGCAGGCGTCAGTTCCGCATGGAGTGCTGCAGGCCAGACAAGTCCGTGTGGTTATAATGCCCAGCTAAGTTATACCCGTACCGACACTTACGGCATTCGTCCCCGCCTTACGATTACGCCCCCACGTTTCTGGGGAATAGAAAACACCATCAAGGTGGGTGCGCTGATTGCCAAGGAGACCAGCAATCTTACCCCGACATGGGCGGGGGGTACCCCCAATGTCGCGGAAACGAATGCCAATCTTATTAGTGGTGGAGGAAAAGGAGGTGGCCAGCGCGTCATGTACCAGGGTTATTTTCAGGACAAGATTGATATGTTCAAAAATACCCTGCACGTGACGCCGGGCTTTGTAATTGAAGGTACACAGTCCGGTCTGACGAGTACGGCAATGTATGGTGGGCAGGTTTCTGCCGCTGCCGCCGCGACCACGTACTGCAAGACATATGGATGCAATACCGGCTTCTATTCCGCAAAGAAATGGGACCGTGAATGGCTGCCTTTCATCAATGTCAGTTATGATCTGGACAAGGTTGTGCCGGCGCTGAAGGGCCTGTCGTTTTACGGCAGCTGGGGTAATTCGGCGCTATATGCTCCGGTATCCGATTTCACACCGAATGTTCTGGGACAGGTGCCCAATGCTTCGATTGTGCATATGGAAGAAGGCGGCATAAAATATAATGTTTCCAACCTGTCGATTTCCGTCGATTACTTCCATCAGAAAATCGATCGTGATTTTGGCATGTTTGAGTTCCAGTCCGGCAGTCTGGCCGGTTACAGCGAATATACCAATGCCGGCCAGCGCACCATGAAGGGGGAGGAGGCATCCGTTATCTGGCAGGTCACGCCACAGATCCAGCTGTTTGGCAATTTCTCGCATCTTAGCGCCTATTACGATGCAACGGCCCTTGAAAGCATGACGGTGCAGCAAGACCAGTTTGGCATTGCAACCAAGGGATCACCGGTTACCGGAATTCCTTCCTGGCTTTCCACCATTGGTATTGATTATCGTAAACGCAGCCTGTTCCGCCCGTCGGATGATTTCAATGTGCGCTTCCAGGGGCAGTACACGGGCCACCAGAATACAACCTATGACCTGACCGGTTTCCAGAATATTGGTAATATACCAGGGGTAGGTGGCTTTAATGGTGGAACCAACTATAATTATTACACCACGACAGCTGGGGCGACGACCTATGATCCACATGGTGGTATTGCACCATATATGATTTTCTCCCTGGATCTGAATTACAATCTGCCTCTGAAAGGGGCCGGGCCACTGAAATCACTGAATTTCGATGTGAACGTCTATAACCTGTTCAATACATTTTACATGCAGTACAAATACAAGCAGATTGCACCGGGAACCTGCTCTACCATCAGTTCCGGTCCGCTGGCGGGACAGCCAGCCAGTAATTATGGCTGCGGCACATCTTTCAGTAATGGCATCGCGGGACAGCCCGCATCAGTAACATTTACGGTCCGTGCACGGTTTGGATAGGGATGGATAATGGCTATCGAAAATGTCGGACTGTGGAAAAGGGAATTGTAATGCGTTCTGAATATAATAAAAAATCAAAAAGATCCTTATTATTTAGTTCTCTATCGGTTATTGCCCTGATAACGGGGCCGCTTGCCTGCTTCAGTCCTGCCCATGCGGCAGGTCATTTTTCCCTTGATCGGACACCGGGTGCATTACCAAAAACGGTTCTGCCGACGGCCTACCGTATTCATGTCGATACGGACATGAAAAAACTTGTGCTGAATGGTCACGAGGATATCGACCTGACCGTGACGCATCCTGTCAGTCAGATTGTCCTGAATCAGGCCGGTCTGAAAATAGAGGTTGCCAGTGTCGATGGCATGCCTCTGCAGATTGCCCAGGACGAAAAAGCGCAGACCCTTACCCTGTCCCTGCCTGCGCCCGCGCAGGTTTCCGCTGGCACGCATGTGCTGTCAATCCGTTATAGCGGTCCCATTCCGCAAACACCCAATGGCATCTATTACGATGATTACCGGAATCGGGCAGGCAAGAAAAAGCGGATGCTGGTCACCCAGTTTGAAGTTGCTGATGCACGCCGCATGTTTCCCTGTTGGGACGAACCCGCGTTCAGGGCAACATATCAACTCAATATCCGCGTGCCGCGCCGCTATACGGCGGTCAGCAATATGCCCGTTGAGCGCATAACGAAAGCAAAGGGCGACAGTCAGTACGTCAGTTTTGCCACGACACCGCGCATGTCCACTTATCTGCTGGCGGTTGTGGCGGGTGATATGGCTGTGGTGCATGGCAAGGGCGGGACAACGCCGATCAATGTCTATGCGCCCGCTGGCGATGAGAAGAAAGGCGAATATGCCCTTCATGCCGCGACTGAAATCCTGCCGTATTATAATGAATATTTTGGCATTCCCTATCCATTGCCCAAGCTGGACCTGATTGCCATTCCGGGCAATTACGAAGCGGGCGCTATGGAAAACTGGGGCGCCATGACATTCATTGACGACATGGTGCTGTTCGACCCCAGGCGCAGTTCCCCCGAAACCAAGGAACTGGTGTACCTGGTGGTCGCGCATGAAATGGCGCACCAGTGGTCGGGCGATCTTGTGACAATGGCGTGGTGGAATGACATCTGGCTGAATGAGGGCTTCGCTTCGTGGATGGAGGAAAAGGCCACCAACCATTTCAATCCGACATGGGAAATCTGGCCCCGCCAGCATTCCGAGCGCGAGCAGGCCATGGCGCAGGATGCACAGTCCACGACCCATCCCATCCAGCAGACCATTCATGATGTCAGCGAAGCCAGCAGTGCCTTTGACCGTATCAGTTACCAGAAGGGTGAGCAGGTCATCCGCATGATCGAAAACTGGCTGGGCGAAGATTATTTTCGTGACGGCATGCGTATTTACATGAAGGCCCATGCTTACAGTAATGCCACAAGTGATGATCTGTGGGATGCGCTTTCACAGGCATCAGGACAGGATATTGCCCCGGTTGCACGTAGTTTTGTGGAACAGCCAGGCATTCCTCAGGTCAATGTAACGCGCCGCTGCGTAGGGGGCGCAACCGTTCTTACCCTTACCCAGAGTCGTTTCAGCATCCATGATCCCCATGCTGCGCCGTTGAAATGGAAAATCCCGGTTATCGCCGGAACGGCACAGGGTGATGTCCATAAACTCCTGCTGGGTGCATCGCCGGTTACGTTGCGTAGTCCGGGATGTGAGCAGGCCATCAAGATCAATCTGGGAGAAAACGGGTACTACCGTACCCGTTATGACAGCGCGTCCCTCGCATTACTGCAAAAGGATTTTGCATCCTTTTCTCCGGCCGATCGAGTTAACCTGCTCGGGGATGAATTTGCCCTGTTTCAGTCCGGTCAGGCACCTCTGAAAGACTATCTGTCTCTGATCTCCCATCTGCCTGACATGCACGAGACGGATATAGCCGTCTGGCAGGATACAATTGTGCATCTACGGGCGTTGGACAGAATGGTGCGGGGTACGTCCGTCAGTGCCCCTTTCCATAATCTGGCCCGTACAATCCTGCAGGCCCAGATGGAACGGCTGGGGTGGGATGTACGAAAAGATGAACCGTTTACCGATACACTCCTGCGTCCCGAGGTTATTGGTGCACTGGGACAATTCGGGGATCAGGCGGTCATAACCGAAGCGCAGCAGCGCTTTAGCCATTATCTGAAAAAGCCAGCCTCCCTGCCGACCAGTCTGGTGGCGCCGGTTGCCATCATCGTTGGGCGGCAAGCAACGGATAAAACCTACGGACAGATCGAAAACATCATCCGCAAATCACCTGATACGGAACAGAAGCTACGCTTTTTCCGTGCTCTGGCCGTATCGCCCGATCCTGCGTTGATGCGGCGCACTGTGGGGCTGACATATAGTGGCGCTATTCCCAACGGGCGCATCGTATGGTGTCTGGCCGTACTTGCCCGGGAAAGTGGCCTGTCGGATCAGGTATGGGATCTGGTGGTGCAAGATCAGCAGACCATCCGCAAGCGGCTTGCACCATGGTCTCAGGAAAAGCTGTTGCCCGCAGTCGCTGCGGAAACAGTCAGCCCTGACATTGCAAAAGCCCTTCTTGCAGATCCATCCAGTAACTCTTCGCGTGGCAGCCTGATTGCGGCACGAGAAGCGGCAGACAAAATAACAAGTAATATGGAGATTTATGGACGGGCCAGAAATGAAATTTCTGAATGGATATCATCCAGATCATGATGCGAACTGATAAGGCAGGATTTAAAGATTTATTTTCTTTACTTTGCGTCGTTGGATGCAGGACTGGGAAGATAGTTCAGTATAGGATCTGGATCTGTTAATTTAGGGGCTGGCATGGGTTAAGAAGATTAAATGAGGACTCCGATCAGGATGTTAGCCCATTGAACGAGGACTTGCAGGCCTTTCCAAGGTGAGCGGAAATTAAAGCACCACTCACATTCAGCCAGAAAGAGATGGAAATCCATGTCCTGCAAAGGCATTGCATTGTATCCCCGGTCCATGGCTTTCAGCGCGGTAAGCAGGGCACATATATCCGTCTTGCCCCATAATCGCTGTCGGATCATATCGTCTGACATGATCGTGAAACGCCCTGCAGAATGATTGTTCGTATCAAATACGGTATCAGGTTCGCGCACCCGGGGTTATCGGCAGATTGTGGCATCGCCTGCCAGTTGCATGAAAAATGGCGTTGGCAATGGCAGCGGCCGTACCGCACATGCCGATTTCCCCCACGCCCTTGACCCCCAGCGGGCTGACTTCATCATCGTGTTCATTCACGAACAGCACATCCATGTCCGGAACGTCGGCGTGGGTCGGGATGTGATATTCGGCAAAATTGTGGTTCATGAAACGGCCGACGCGCTCATCCAACAGCGACTCTTCATGCAGCGCCATGCCGGTCGCCATCACCATGGCACCACGTATCTGGCTTGCAGCTGTTTTCGGGTTCATGATCCGCCCGGCGGCAACGGCATTGACCAGACGGGTCACGCGCACGGTGTCCAGTTCCGGGTCCACGCGTACCTCGCAGAATACCGCGCTATGGGTGAAACGGGCCTTGCGCATCTGGCTGATTTTTCCCCGCAGTCCCGGTTTCGCGGTTTCCTCAACTTCAAGCATATCATGCCCCGCAAGGGACAGGGCATCAGGGAGAGAGAGACTGACCCGCCCATTTTCAGTCATGCCATGCAGGACACCACCTTCCAGCGTCACGGCGTCCTGCTTTACCCATGACGGGGTATTTTTACTTCTGACAAGCATGTCGATCAGCTTTTTGCGCAGACTCTGGCACGCAAGCCAGACCGCCGCACCGGCAGAGGCCGCCGTCCATGATCCGCCTTCCGTCGGGCATTCCGGCAGGGTGGAATCCCCCAGTTCGATATCGATCCGCTCCAGCGGCATGCCGAACGCCTCCGCCGCGGTCTGCGCCAGGATGGTATAGGTCCCGGTGCCAATGTCGGAGGCAGCTGTGGCAATATGCAACCATCCATCCTGACCCAGCCGGGCACGGGCGGAAGTGGGGGAGAACATGGCATCCCATATGCCCGTCGCCATGCCCCAGCCGATCAGTTCCCGACCGTCACGCATGCTGCCAGGTGCCATGGAACGGTCATGCCATCCAAAATGCTGCGCGCCCTGAGCCATTGCGTCCCGCAGCGCCTTGCTGGTCAGGGGCATGTCATGCATGGCGTCAATATCGGAATAGTTGTGCAGACGGAATGCCAGCGGGTCCATGGTGCAGGCATGGGCCATCTCATCAATGGCCATCTCCAGCAGGTTGACGCCGGTTGCAGCCCCCGGTGCCCGCATGTCGCTGGATGTATAGATGTCACGGGGGGCAATCTTGTAATCAGCCGTGGCGTTCGGGCATTTGTAATTGATTAGCCCCCAGATCACGATGTTTTCCATATTGTGTTCAAAGCGCGACGTATCGGTTACACCTTCGACAATCATGGATTGCAATGTCCCATCGCGGCTGGCGCCAAGGGCGATGTCCATGGTGGCTTCGGGGCGGAAGGTGTGAGTGAACATCTGCGGTCGCGTCAGGGTCACACGTACCGGTCGCTTCAGCATATTTGCGGCCAGCGTGGCGATAAAGACATTATATACCGCCCGCAGCCCCGAACCGAATGCGCCCCCTACATAAGGATTACGCACACGCACCTGATCTTTTGACAGGGAAAGGGCGCTTGCCAGATAGGCCTGAACCGCCTGCGGACCCTGTGTCTTGTCCCAGACCGTGAACGTGCCGTCATCTTCCACGATGACGGTCGTGGCGTGCATTTCCATCGGGTTGTGGTGTTCGGGAGCCAGATGATAACGGCTCTCGATTTTTACCGCACTCAGCGCATAGGCTGCGGCAGCGTCGCCGCGGGGTTTGGGCGGCACGTAATTGCTGCGTGTTTTGGATGGCATGTATTTCTGATGCAGGGAAACTTCAAAATCCGCATTGTGTGGCCATCGTTCATAATCGACCCTGACCAGCATGGCGGCTTCACGTGCAGCCTCGAATGTCTCGGCAAGGACGACGGCAACAGGCTGCCCGTTGAAGTGGATTTCACCGTCATGCAGCGGTCTGTAGGGCGCACCAGGTACGCCCAGGCCATCCATGTAGGATTTTTCAAACAATGCGGTATGGGGCCGGTTGTGGTGGGTCATGATCTCGACCACGCCGGGAACCTCCCGTGCCCCGGTGTCGTGAATGGTTTCAATCCGCCCGCGTGCAATGGGGCTGTTGACGATGACGCCATACAGCATGCCTGGCGGGTGGGGCTCGGCGGCGTATTTCGCCTGTCCGGTCACTTTCGCAACACCATCGATCCGCGAGACGGGTTGCCCGATGGGCGTGGATATGACGTTCATGGCGACTATCCTTCAGCGAATGGTCTTGTCTGTCTGGGATTGCGGCGTGCCGGATGCCGCCTGCCACAACGCACGCTCGATCACGCGCGGCGCCAGCCTGATCTTGGCAGCGTTGTCACGGTCCGCCACGGCCCCGTGCAGCAACCGTTCGGCAACGTCGCGAAACAGCGAATGCGAAGGCGCCCTGCCGCCCAGCAGTGCTTCGGCTTCCGGCACGCACCACGGTTTTGTTCCCACGCCACCCAGCGCGATGCTGCCGCGCCTGATCCGGCCATCCTCCATCTGCAGCCCCACGGCTACCGAGACGATTGCAAACGCAAAGGACTGCCGGTCACGGATATTGAGATAGGTATGGTGTGGCCCGAACGGTGCGGGCGGCAGGTCGATGGCGGTCACGATTTCACCCAGTTGCAGGATATTATCGCGCCATGGCGTATCACCGGGCAAGCAATGGTAGTCACGCAGACTAACCGTACGCTCACCCCGCGGGCCATGCAGGTTGACCGTGGCGTTGAGGGCGGCGAGGGCCATGCACATGTCGGACGGGAAGGTGGCGATACAGGCGTCACTGGTACCAAGCACGGCCATGATCCGGTTGCGGCCGCCACGTGCGGCGCATCCCATGCCGGGCGAACGCTTGTTGCATGCCATGGCGGAATCATAAAAGTAGTGGCAGCGCGTTCTTTGGTTCAGGTTGCCGCCATTGGTGGCCATATTGCGGATCTGCGGGCTGGCCCCCGCCAGAATGGCCGAGGCGAGCAGGGGATACCGTTCGACCACAAGGGAATGGGCCGCCGTATCAGCATTGGTGACCAGTGCGCCAAGGCGCAGGCCGCCATCAGGACGGTCCACGATATGGTGCATTGGCAGGGACTTGATATCGACTACATGGGCCGGGCGTTCAACATCCGACTTCATGAGGTCGATCAGGTTCGTCCCGCCTGCAAGGAAGCGCGTATGTTCGGCGCTGCGACAGGCCTCGGCCAGGGTGGCGGGACGGGCATACGAAAAACTTCTCATGCCGCTGCTCCCGCCTGGTTGCTGTGCTGCTGGGCCACAACCCGTTCGATGGCGTCGATGATTCCGTTATAGGCACCGCAACGGCACAGGTTGCCACTCATGAATTCGCGGATTTCCGCGTGGGAATGGATATGACCTTCTTCCAGCAGGGCGATGGCCGACATGATCTGTCCCGGCGTGCAGTAACCGCACTGGAAGGCATCCGCATCAATGAAAGCCTGCTGCATCGGATGCAACCGGCCGTCCTGGCTGATCCCCTCAATGGTCGTGACTGCGGCGTCCGGGATCGAGACGGCAAGGATCAGGCAGCTTTTGACACGCTTGCCATCAACCAGCACGGTGCATGCGCCACATTGTCCGTGATCGCATCCTTTTTTCGTACCGGTCAGGTCAAGTCGTTCCCGCAGCAGGTCAAGTAACGTGACGCACGCCGGCAGGTCGGTAGCATAGCCCTGACCATTGATCTGGAGGCGACACGGCACGGTGACAGACGCATGGGTCATGGGAAATCGCTCCGGCGAAGATCTGATTCTGTCAGGATCTGTATTGGGTTTAAGGTATCAGCACGCCGCCGGTTGCGCTTTCATGCACGAAAACGGACGTATAAAATTCCGGGGACGACGTCAGGGCTGTCAATTGCCACGGCAGACAGTAATTTTTCAAGTACCTGGCATCCAGAACGAAGCCATATGAACATAAATATATTAAATACTGGAATTTTTTTATAAAACTGTTTTCGGGAATGATATTTCCCGTGTGCCCATAAAAACATATGTCAGGGATATGGGTATAATCTTATGCCGTGCAGGTAAATACTGATATCGCATCTCCACAGTGTTCTTAATGTATTCCGGCCTGTGCGGCGGATAACTTCCCCTGCATTGCAATACCCCTGGCTTGCACCAAGGATGAAACATAATAATTGTGATTTAAAATTGGTCGGAATGAATTCAAAATGAAATATTAATGATGTGATTTTATTTTTTTATTTTCAGAAATATAATATTTTTCTCCGAATTTTTGAAACTGCATTCAGGCCCGGCAGTTTGTCATGAGACGGTCGGATGAACGATCGTCCCCAATCAGAAAAAAGGAATGGAAAAATGGCAAATCAGGGCGGCAGCCATGAACAGCACGTCAAGGCCGGCGAACAGAGCCACAAGAACACCGGCACGTCGCATGGCGAAAAAAACGAAGGTACCCACAGCACCGGTACCCGGGGCGGCACGCACGAACAGCACGTCAAGGCTGGCGAACAGAGCCATAAGAACACCGGCACGTCGCATGCGGGTAAAGACGAGGCTGAACACAGCACCGGCACCCGGGGCGGCACACATGAACAGCATGTCAAGGCTGGCCAGCAGAGCCATAAGAACACCTGACATCGTGTTGGATACCGGGGACGTCAGCGATCGGCTGCCGTCCCCCGGAATCTGGATGCTCCGGTCAGCGCATCAACCATCGTGCGCCGATCAGGCGAGTTGTATCTTTTTCAAGAAGGGAGAAAATCCATGGGCCTGTTTTCCAAACCGATAAAAACCCTTGATGACCTGTTTGTACATACCCTTCAGGACATCTATTATGCCGAAAACCAGATCGTCAAGAATTTGCCCACCATGGCCGAAAAGGCGGCGGAACCGGAACTGAAGGCCGCGTTCCAGCATCACCTGACGGAAACACAGGAGCATGTACGCAGGCTCGAGCAGGTGTTCCAGATGCATGGTCAGCCCGTCAAGGGCGTGACATGTCAGGCAATGGATGGAATCCTCGCCGAGGCAAAGGATATCATCAGTGACTGCGATGACCCTGAGGTCCGTGATGCCGCCATGCTTTCGGCAGCCCAGGCGGTCGAGCATTATGAAATAACCCGTTATGGCAGCCTGATCGCCTATGCCCGGCAGCTTGGCCGTGCCGACTGCGCGGCCGTTCTGGAACACACGCTTGAAGAAGAAAAATCCGCTGACCAGAAACTGACGCACATTGCCGGGATGGGTGTAAACCAGCATGCCGCGGCCTGACGCTGGATATAGATAAGATTGTGCATGCTTCCTGTCGGGCAGAAGGGCAGGGGCCTGTCTCCGGTTGCCTCATGCCATTCATACCTGATGTCAGACACTCTGCTCACATAATAATTCCTGCGCATGATAGGCATCGATTGTTCATATTCACCATGAACAACCGGTTCTCTGGATTATTTTTCCAAAATTGTTCTGCCTGCAGACAATCATATCGGGGTGTCGTACGCGTTCCGTCCGCGACTGGTCGCGCCGTAACCAACGGAAAAAAGAAGCAACCCCTTCGAATTTTTGGCATTGGCCAGATGAATCCGACAGGAAGTTCCCAAAATGAATGTCAGCGAATTCTTATGGAAACGCCTTCAGGAATGGGGCCTCAGACGCGCTTACGGTTATCCGGGCGATGGGGCAGGCGGAATAGACGTGGCCCTGCAACGTGAAGTGGATGCGGGCCACGTCGAATACGTTCAGGTGCGACATGAGGAAATGGCGGCGTTCATGGCAACGGCCCATGCCAAGTTTACCGGGCAGGTAGGGCTATGTTTTGCAACATCCGGTCCCGGTGCCATTCACCTGCTGAACGGGCTGTATGATGCCAAACTGGATCATGTCGGTGTGGTGGCGATCATGGGCCAGCAGGCCCGCGCGGCGATTGGCACGAATTACCAGCAGGAAGTGGACCTGCAGTCGCTGTGCAAGGACGTGGCGTGCGAATACATCGTCACCGTGACCGAACCCTCGCAGATGCGCCATGCGCTGGACCGGGCCGTGCGGATCGCACGCGACAAGCGCGCCCCCACGGTCGTGATCGTGCCCAACGATCTGCAGGAACTGCCCTATGCCGACCCGCCAATGGCCCATGGCGCGACCCATACGGGCATTGGCACGACAATTGGCAGCAAGGTGCCCGAGGAGGCAGGCCTGCGCGCCGCGGCCGAAATACTCAATGTCGGCAAAAAGGTTGCAATCCTTGCTGGCGCAGGTGCGCTGGAGGCAACGGACCAGTTGCTCCAGATCGCCGAAATCCTTGGGGCAGGGATTGCCAAGGCGCTGCTGGGCAAGGCCACCGTGCCGGATGAGCTTCCGTTTGTCACCGGTTCGATCGGGTTGCTGGGCACGAAGCCGTCATGGGACCTGATGAAGGAATGCGACACGTTCCTTATGGTGGGGTCATCGTTCCCTTACAGCGAATTCCTGCCAAAACCCGGCCATGCACGCGGGGTGCAGATCGACATCAATGGCGCCAACCTGTCCCTGCGCTACCCGATGGAGGTCAGCCTGCAGGGCGATAGTGCTGCGACATTGCGCGCCCTGATCCCGCTGCTTCATCACAATAGTGACCGCTCATGGCGCGCCCATATCGAAAAGGAAGTGGCCCAGTGGTGGAAAGTGCTGGAAGCTCGCGCCATGACCAGCGCCCAGCCGCTTAACCCGCAGCGCGTGTTCTGGGAACTTTCGCCCCGCCTGCCGGAAAACGCCATCATCACCGCTGATTCCGGTTCCGTTGCCAACTGGTATGCGCGCGACCTGAAAATGCGCCGGGGCATGAAGGCATCGCTGTCGGGTGGCCTCGCATCGCTGGGGGCAGGGACGCCATACGCCATGGCGGCCAAGATGGCCTATCCCGAACGCACGGTCATTGCCTGCATGGGCGACGGGGCCATGCAGATGAACGGCCTGAACGTCATGATCACGATTTCCAAATACTGGAAGCAGTGGTCCAATCCCCGGTTGATCGTTCTGGTGCTGAATAACCAGGACCTCAATCAGGTGACATGGGAAGAACGCATCCAGCTTGGCAAGGGCAAGACGGAATCAACCCAGTCCATCCCTGATTTTCCCTATCATCGGTATGCAGAATTACTCGGGCTGAAGGGCATCTATGTGGACAACCCCGATGATGTCGCCACGGCGTGGGAAGAGGCTCTGGGTGCCGACCGCCCCGTTATCCTTGAAGCCCGCACCGACCCTGACGTGCCACCCCTGCCGCCGCATATCACCCTGCAGCAGGCCAGGGCCTTCCTGTCATCACTACCCACAGAACCGGAGCGGGCCAGTGTTCTGCTTGGTTCGGCAAAGGAAATGCTGGCGTCCATCCTGCCTGCAGGGAAATCGTGAGGTATCCCCACCTGCCGGGGGGCGGCGCGATCATATCGGGATTTATGATAGTGGTGAATTTGCAACCTATACCGACCCATAGCTGGAGGTCATAAAATCGGGAACTCACGGCATTCTCATTATATTTTCCAATATATTACCAATTTATTATTTTTTATTGTTTGAAATATATTTCATAGACCATGAAAACGTGGGGAAACTTCAGAATGTTTTTCCTGTGTCAAAGATACTCATATTTACAGTCCTGATTTTTGTATCTCTGATCTATGGAGATGAAGGATTTGCCCAGAGCGAAACCTCCAAGTCCTTGCCGGTGGTCCTTGAACCATACTCCGCCCATGCTTTTCCCCTCGAAGGATGGGGTAACGCTGTGGTGGACCCGCAGGTACCCACCCTGCACGGTGCGCCGCACCTGTTTGGTGACTGGTTTGGTACACGGAAATGGCTGAACCGGCGCGGCCTGTACCTCAACGTTGCTGTCAATGAAGAATACATGGGTAATGTGCGTGGCGGACGCACACGTTCGGACGTACTGGCAGGTCAGGTAGCGGGTGAACTCGATATCGACTGGCAGCGACTTGCAGGGGTCAGCGGGTTATGGACCCATCTTCTTGTCATCAACGGCCATGGGCGCAACTTCAGCTATAATCTCGGTGACTCTGTTACGAATCCTGAACAGATATATGGGGGGCGCGGTAATGTCGTCGCACACCTTGTTGCGATGTATGCCGAAAAGACATTCCTGCATAAACGGATCGTTGTTTCTGCAGGCGATATTCCAACCGGAAGTTTCTTTGCCTACGATTACGTGGCCTGTTCCTTCATGAACGTGTCCGTGTGTAGCAACTTTGCGCCGGGTAAATATGTTCCCGGCGGCCGGGACTGGCCTTCGGGTAATCTCGGTGGGGTGATACGGACCTTTCCGGCCAAGAAAGTCTATGTCATGGGCGGGATCTTTGCCGTTTCACCCCATGCCTATAACGGTGGTATTTCAGGCTGGGCGCTGGCCCAGAGCGGATTGGGCAAGGTCTCCTCTCAGGTCGAGGTTGGCTGGATGCCCTGGTTCGGCAAACACGCCCTGCGCGGAAATTACAAGATTGGCGCGTGGTACGATAATTCACGCTATCCAAACCTTTATGCCGATATTCATGGCAATTCCTTTCAGTTGACGGGACAGCCTCGGCGTTATGAAGCAGGCATGAGCACGGCATGGTTCATGTTTGACCAGATGCTGGTACGCAATGGCCCGGGCGTGGCGGAAGGACTGTTGGCGGTGGGCGGCGTGGGCTATTCGCAGGGCAACGTCGTGGCCATGCGCGACCATGAATGGATCGGACTGGTGGAGACGGGATCACCATGGCACCGTAGGCAGGACCAGATCGGGGCCATGTTCCAGCATATGGACATGAGCAGCGCTGTTTCCCGGCAGCAGAAATCGTCACGCGCGTTAGGTTTGCCCTACCTCGCCAATCAATGGGGGCCGGTATGGGGCGTTCAGCGTTGGGAAAACGTCTATGAAGCCTTTTACAGCACGCATGTGCTACGTAATTCAACGACGATGCAGTTTGATTTTCAATATCTGCAGCATCCCGGCGCGACCACAACATTCCGGGATGCGGCCGTACTGGGCGTTCAGTTCACAGCCAATCTGTAAGCAATTTTGGAAGCATACTGATTGTCTTTATTTCACAAAAACCGCACATTCGGTTATTAAAATTTGGCGATTACTTTTTTATATCATGCTGTAAGGGTGACCGGCATCGTGATTGTGTCATTCAGCCATTCCTGTCCATTTCGACGACCATCCCCCGTCAGACATGGCGGCTTCCGAATTAATCATGCGGTATCTATTCAGTATAACCCCGATTAAAGCAGGCATGGATGGGGACCGTCATCGATCCGCCATGACCATTTCAAGGACAGCCCCTAGCGTATCGTTCAGGATATCTGCCTGTTCACGGGAAAATATGAGAGGTGGACGGATTTTCAGGACATTCCCGGCGGGTCCGGAAGAACTGATGAGCACACCGCGTGCACGCATTTCATTGACAACCCGTGAGGCAATGGTCCCATCCGCCAATTCGGCACCAATGAAAAGTCCCGCCCCACGGATATCATGAATGCCGGGGTGCCGGGCCAGTTGCGTCCGTAGGTAGGCACCAATCGTGTTGGCGTTTTCCATAAGGTGCTCATCCTGAATGACACGGAGTGTCGCCATGGCAGCAGCCATGGCGACCGGGTTGCCGCCAAAGGTATTGAAATAACGGATACCGGCCCCGAAATCCCGGATCACTTCCGGCTGGCATACAAGGCCAGCAACCGGATAGCCATTCCCCATGGGCTTGCCCATCGAGACCATGTCCGGCTGGACGCCATGGCGTTCAAAACCCCACATATGGGAACCGGTCCGTCCGAAACCGGTCTGTACTTCATCGGCAAGGAACAGGGCCCCGGCTTCATGGGCAGCTTCAACCGCAGGCGCCAGAAAACCGGCTGGATCAGAAAATATCCCATCAGAGGAGAACAGCGTATCCACAACCAGAAGGGCTGGCCGGATACCATGGCGTTGCAAGTCCGCGATGGCGGATCTGACGCCCGTAGCAAAATCCGTGCTCGCGGCAGGGGCGGGAACCGTGCGGACATGCATCCCCAGATTGACGCTCTTGCCAAGGGATGGAGAAATCTCGGCGGTTGCGGAGGTAACGCCATGGTAGGCGTTTTCGGTTATGATTATCCCCTGGCCACCGGTTACATGGCGGGCAATCCGGATGGCCAGATCATTGGCCTCGCTGCCCGAACACGTAAATGTTGCCTGCGCGGGGAAGGGGAAGGTTGCAAGCAGCGCATCGGCGTAGTCCACAATGGTATCATGCAGGTAACGCGTATGTGTGTTCAGCCGTTTCGTCTGGGCCACAATGGCGTCCACAATATGCGGGTGACAATGCCCGGCCGGGACAACATTATTATAGGCATCCAGAAAACGACGGCCATGCACGTCGGTCAGCCATGCCCCCTGACCCGATGCGAGATGAAGCGGTTCATCATAGAACAGCCGGTAAGACGGACTGAGTAACTGCTGGCGGCGTTCAAGGAGTGGTGGAGTCATGGCGTCCAGTCTGGAATGGGAAACTGAAACACACAAGGGCATGGCGTGCAGACGGTTGGGCGTGCTGCAGGCCTGTGCCGCATGGGAAGAGGCCGGGCCATGGAACACGGTGCGGCCTGACCTGAAACATAACATATCCAGGGACAAAACATGATGACATGCCCCTGCCATTTCGCGACACTGCATGATCTGACGCAGCAGGATGAAATGGTATTGCAATGATCCACCTTTGCAGGCTTCGATGCCGAGTGTCCCATTTCCGGGGCTAAAGCGGTTTTTTTCATATCCGTGTTTGTCTGGCCGGTCTGCAGCGGATCATAGATCGAGGGCGATGCCCATGTTGACCGGTCGCGGCCCGTGTGTCCCCGGCGCGGGGGGCACATCAAGAAAGCAGAGATGATTTCCATGACTGAATTATGTGAACTATCGGCCGTTGAGCTTCTGTCGCTGTATGCGGCGCGGAAACTCTCACCGGTAGAGGTGATCCGCGATGTCATCGCCCGTTCCGAGGCGGTGCAGCCGGTGCTGAATGCGTTCTGCAGCCTCGATCCCGAACGTGCCCTGGCGACTGCGGTCGCGGCCGAGCGTAGCTGGGCGGCCGGCCTGCCTACGCGCCCGCTGGAAGGCGTGCCGGTTTCCGTCAAGGATACGGCCATGGTGAAAGGCTGGCGCTTTGCCCGTGGTTCGCGCATTGCCGAACATAATCCACCCGCAACACAGGATTCCCCCTCTGTCGAGCGCCTGCGCCAGGCGGGGGCCGTGCTGTTCGCCTCCACCACGACATGCGAAGGGGGCTGGAAAGCGGTGACCGACAGCCCGCTGACCGGCATCACCCGCAATCCGCACAATACCGACCATACACCGGGCGGCAGCAGTGGCGGGGCAGGCGCCTCCATCAGCGCGGGGTGCGGCCCGCTGGCGCTGGGCAGTGATGGCGGTGGCTCCATCCGTGTACCAGCCAGTTTCAGCGGTGTGTTCGGCCTGAAGGCGACATTCGGCCGCGTGCCGATGTACCCGGTCGGCCCGCATTATTCCGACATGGCGCATTTTGGTCCGATCACCCGCACTGTGGCGGATGCGGCCCTCATGTTCTCGGTCATGGAGGGGCGCCACCCGATGGACCCCTTTACCACCGATCCGCTCCCGGCGTCGGATTTTCCAGTGACACCGCTGCCGCTGGCGGGGGTACGGATCGGGGTGACGGAAGATTTCGGCTTCATGAAGGTCGACCCGGAAGTGGCGGCGGTCTATCGCGCCGCCATCGCGCGCATCGAGGCGGCAGGTGCCGTGCTGGTGTCGCTGGCCCCCATGGAGGACTGGCGTCCGACCTATCGTACATTGTGGCAGGTGGGGGCATGGCAGTCCCAGCGCCGCCTGAGTCCGGCCGATCGTGACCTGCTTGACCCCGAATTCCGTGGCTGGGGCGACCGGGGGGCGCATATCCCGACCGGGGATTATGTTGATGCGATGATGGCACGGCTGGCCTACCGGCAGGAATGCGCACGGCAGCATGCAACGGTTGATTTCGTCATCTCGCCCACCGTTTCCATCCTGCCGCTCAGGGCGGGGCTTACGGTGCCCGATGACAGTTGGCCGGACTGGCTGGAATGGGCCGGGTTCTCCCTGCTGTACAACATGACGGGCCAACCCGCTTCGTCGTTGCCGGCGGGCTATTCTTCCTGTGGCCTGCCGGTGGGGATCCAGATTGGTGGCCGTGTCAATGACGATATCGGCGTGCTGCGCCTGAGCATGACGCTGGAAGGCCTGCTGGCGGAGGCCCGCCCCGATCCCGCCGCGGTCTTCGAAAAGGCGATGCAGAAAGGCTGCGGTCACGCTCATGCCGATAGTTCCGAAAGAGAAACATGATGATGCCCTATTCCGATACCCTGTTGTTTATTGATGGCCAGTGGAAAGTGGCCAGTGACAGGATCCTGGCATCGCTTGCGGGTGCGCACATGAAGCGGGTGACGCTGGAACTGGGCGGTCATGGTCCGGTCATTGTCACGGCGGATGCCGATATCGAGGCGTGCGGTCTTCATCCTTGCCGCGGCCAAGATCCGCAATGCGGGACAGGTCTGTGTTTCCCTTACGCGGTTTCTGATTGGAAAAGGGGTCTTTGATGAATTCTGGACCGCCTATGTCGCCTGCATGCAAGCACTTGTGGTGGGCAATGGCCAGCGTTCCGCCACGCAGATGGGACCACTGGTCCGCCAGCGGCGGCTGGAAGCGATCGAGGCCCTGGTCAATGAGGCATGCGACAGGGGGCAAAGGTGGAAACCGGCGGTACGCGCCGTGCAGGACCGGGTTATTTCTATTCCCTCACCGTGCTGACGGTGGATATGCGTATCATGAACGAGGAACCCTTTGGCCCGATCTCTCTGCTCTGTCCCTTTGATACGCTGGAAGATACGATTGCCGAGGCAAATCGCCTCCATACGGGCTGGCGGCCTATGCCTTTACGGGGTCGGGCGTGGTTGCGGCGCGACTGCGCGATACGGTGCGTACGGGTATGCTGACCATCAACCATATAGGTCTCTGTCCCTGCCGGAAATCCCCTTTGGCGGGATCGGGGATTCCGGTTATGCCTCGGACGGCGGATCAGGGGCACTCGACGCCTACCTTGATACCCGTCTGGTGACATCAATGGATTACATGTGAACAGGGGGCACCCGATGGGCGCGACTGTCTCTCCCCCCGGCGAGGGAACAACCGGATCCGATTTTGAAGCGGCGCTGACCCTGCTTGAACAGCCATCGCGGCCCGTATCGATGGAGGACGCCACACGGATCGCGCATGACATGTTCGGTATGACCGGCGTGGTGTCACGCCTGCCGGGAGAGCGTGACAGGAATTTCCGCCTCCGGTCCGCGCAGGGCGGGGATTATGTGCTGAAAATCGCCCATTGTGCCGAACGACCGGACGTGCTGGACCTGCAGGACAGTGTCCTGCGCTACCTTGGGGCGGAAGACCCGACGCTGGCCGTGCCGAAACTGCTGGCCCCCTGTGTGCCGCATCCCGTATGGCGCGATTGCGCGGGTAACGAGCGGATCGTGCGGATGGTGACATTCCTGCCCGGTACGCCACTGGGCAACCGGGCGACGACGGTGCCGCTCTGTACCTCCATTGGAGAAATGCTGGGGCGGCTGGACCGGGCTTTGGCGGGCTTTCGCCATCCGGCCCAGTCCCATGCGCTTTTGTGGAATTTACGCAATGCGGGCTATATGCGCAATTTCATCCGTTATTTCCCAACCGGGGCGCAGGGGGCGCTGGCCCGCGCGGCGCTGGCGGCGTTCGAGCAGCAGGTGCAACCAGTCATGGCGACACTGCCCGCGCAGGTGATCCATAACGACTTCAATGTTCATAATATCCTGTGCAGCGAGCAGGCCATCAAGGGCGTTATCGACTTTGGCGATGTGATATGCGCCCCGCGCGTGCAAGATCTTGCGATTGCCGCATCGTACATGATGGGCACCGGCACACAGCCGCTGGAGCAGTTCATGGCGATCCTGTCTGGCTATTGCCGCACCATTGCACTCACGAAGGTCGAACTGGCATGCCTGCCCGCAATGATGGGCGCGCGGCTGGTCATGTCGCTGGGCATCAGTTCATGGCGCGCCAGCCGCAATCCCGCCGATGCCGAATACATCACGCGCAATCAGGCAATTGCCTGGCAGGGTCTGGCCCGGCTGGAGGCCCTGCAGGACAGCCTGCGCGATATGATGCTGACTTTCGTAACGACGTAAACCGCACGGAAACACGGGCCGATACGACCCGGAGTGCCGGACGCGGGTCAACAGCGTAGGGTCATGATGCAAAGGTTGGTCAGATGCACAGGAATGCAAATATCACGATTGATGGTGCCCGTCTGAATGAGGACATTGCCTTCACGTCCTGTTTTGGCGCGACCGCTACGGGGCGGGATCCGTCGGCTCGCCCTTTCTGAGGAGGACCGCCTTGTCCGTGACTGGCTTGCCACGCGGGGCGCGGTACTTGGCTGTTCCTTTACGGTAGGTAGTTCCTGCCCCTGCAGGGAAATGATCCTGACCTGCCACCGCTGATGATGTGCAGTTACCTTGACACCCAGCCCACCGGTGGCATTTATGGCGCGCTGGGCGGTCTGGCCGTATTGCGTGCCTGCAGGGCTGCGGAAATGTATCACGTCATTCGATCGAACTGGCCAACTGGATCAATGAGGAAGGGGCACATTTTGCCCATCCTTGACGGCAACAGGCGTTTTTACGCTGGAGCAGGCCTATGGCCTTGTCGACCGGGATGGGGGCTGTCTTGGTGACGCCCTGCAGGCGATTGGCTACGGGGGCGATGAACCCTGCGGCGCCCATCCGGTTGCCGCTTACTTCAAATTGCATATCGAGCACGGACCAGCGCTGGAGAATGCGGGTAGGACCATCGGCGTCATGACAGGCGTGCAGGGCATGCGGTGGTTTGACGTGACCCTGATTGGCCAGAAATCCCATGCCGGTACTATGCCCATGGAATTGCGTCGGGACGTCTTGCCGGCGGCCGATGTGGCAACGGCACATGGTCCCGATGCCAAGGCAACCATCGGGATCATCGGCGCCAATCCGGACGGTCGCAACGTGGTGCCGGGGGAGGTGCGCATGACGCAGGGCCTGCGCCCTCCGGATAATGTCGTGGTGGACAGGATGGAAGGGGCCTTTTGGGCACGGGCGGCCGAGATTGCGCGCGGGGCACGGATTGATGTGTCGATCAAGGAAAGCTCGGTCTCTCCTTCCGTGCCGTTTGATCCGGTCTGCGTAAGCATGGTGCGGAATGCGGCAACCCGGGTGGGGCTGAGTCATCGCGACATCATTTCTGACGCGGGACATGACGCAGCCTATATGGCCCGGATCTGCCTGACCGCGATGATCTTCATTCCCTGTCGTGACAGATTGAGTCACAATGAGGCGGGATACGCCGAACCGGATGATATCGTAGCAGGCGGACACGTGCTGATGCGCGCGATCATCGCGGCGGATGAACATTTCGACCCGGTCTGCGTCATGGGAGGGACGTTTTGAAAATAACTCAATGATAAGAAACAATAAAAGTTTTTGGGTGCCGCCTTTTTACAAAGTGGTGGCGTTCTTCGAAGCCTTCTGAAAAAAATCTTCACCAAAAACATTCTTATGATTGCAGGACATTTCCTGACCTGCCTGTTTCAAGCAGCCTTTTGAAACATCTTCAGAAAATACTGCTTTTCTGGAAACATGACCTGCGGGATTAACGGGACAGTCCGGGCAGTACCGCCTTGATCCCTGCAATAACCATACCGACGGAAATGGCCAGCAGGATCATGCCCATCAGGCGCGTGGTGATGGTGCGCATGGTTTCGCTCATGACCCTGCCGATCTCCGAGGCAAAAAACAGGGTAACAAACAGGATAAGGAGTATGCCCGCGATAATGCCGCCTATCTCCGCCATGTCGGTCAGCGAACTGCCATGGCCGGTATAGATGATGATGGTCGCGATCGTGCCCGGACCAATCAGCATGGGGAAGGTCAGGGGATAAAAGGCCAGACCGGACAGGTTCTGCAACTGGGCCTGTTCCTGATGACTGCCCTGATGGGAGGGGATGCTGCTGCCATTAAGCATCGACCACGAAATCCGGGACAGGACAATACCGCCCGCCACACGGAACTGGTCAATGGTAATACCAAAGAAACTGATGATTTTCTGCCCGGCCAGGAGAATGATCAGGCACATGACGGCCGAAAAAAGGGTGACCTTGACAGCAAGCGCACGCTGCTGGGCCACCGAGAACCCTGATGTCATTGCCAAGAAGACGGGCAGGCTCAGGAAAGGGTTCATGATGGCCAGAAACGTACCCAGCGCCTTGACGATTTCTGTATGGTCCAATGGTTGATGTCTTTCGTACTATGCCATCTATGTCAGGAAAAAATAAAATGTCTCATACGGGCATAATGTGCGGGCGCCAACCCTTTTACCTTGCGCTGGCGGCAGGGAAGATATGTGTCTGATGCTGTATCGTGTTCGCGTTGTATCATGCGGAAACGCCATGGCATCATGGCTCCGCATGGATGCAGGTTTCTTCTACTTTTTTCATGTTGTTCGCGGCGATATGGGCTTCGGACAGGGTATCGTAAAAAGACCGCAGGCTGTCGCATTCCATGGCATACATGACGGAATTGATCGGTCGTGCTTTATTGAACCAGTCCATCGCCTTTTCGTCAGGGTCCGGTCCGTCTGTTTCTTCTGATATGTCAAAATATCTGTTGTCCCGAAAACCGACGGTTTTATTTATCTGTTTTTTAGTCGTGACTGTAGGGTATATCCCGTTTCAGGGTATGGCCGAATATCAATGGGGGAGGTATTTTTCAGAACTTTTTTGTATTGTATCTCATTATTAAAGTAAAAAATATATTTTATTGAATTGTCATTTTCAAAAATGGGTAGCAGTATTTTTTTTGGCCCGTATGGGGACAGCGGAAATGTTCGCCAGCCTGATTTTTGAACAAATCATATCTTTGATATGCTTCATTCATGCCGCATCGACTGCCAGTCCCCGATGTTTCTGATCTACATAACGTAATGTCATTCTACCGTAAAAAGATGGTTCAGCATGATTGCAAAACTGGAAGGTAGTCAAGAACTACACTGCAATCATAAGAAATTTTTTGATGAATATTTTTTCGAAAATCTTAGTAGGGCATCGCTTTTTTGAAAAGTATACACCCAAAAACTCTTATTTTTATTATAATTTTACTTTTTTGTCACTTAAAATAAAATAGTTTATATTGTTCATTATCACAAAAAGGCTGACGAATAATTTTACCATAGATAAACGAATTTGACATAATATGCATTGCTTTCCGTAATGTTTCGTCCATCAACGGAATGTGAATATCGTGTAGTAAAGGAAACATGTTTTGTTATGTTGAACATGGCGCCAAGGCCCAGAGTTATTTCACGACTGTTTGAATCATCCAGATACTGGCCCGCTGTCCGGTCATAGGTACCCTTGACATTCTGCCAGTCCAACGCGAAGAAAGGCTCGAATAACCGCGTAGCTTTCCAGCTGAAGCGCAGATTGGTGTAAAAGACCACACCGGGTGAATAGGTGTGGCCGCCTTTTATATGCTTTGCCGCCCCCGCGACAGTGCCGGCATCACCATCAAAGCTGAAATGTTTCCATTCATAATCAAAAATAAAGCTGGATATGTTCGACCAGTAATTCGGGGACGTTGCATCCCGCGTGCCAATAGCGGTCTGCATGAAGGTCTGTATGCCAAATGTGCTGTGCCTGTTGGGTTTGAACCATGCCGCTGGCCCTACGATGGTTGGACCAAGCCCGCCGTAATTTGTACCATCCGCCAGGCTGTAGCTTTCAGTCTGGATCAGTTCAAACGCGAAACCGACATGGGGGATGGCATCGAAACTGCGGAAATGGACATATTTGGTCATGCCTGACCATGTATGACTGCCTCCACCGGGTTTACGCTGGCCTAGACTGTTATAGGAATTTCCTGCCGCATTCCCATCGCCATATTGCACTATTACATTGAACGGCTTGAAATCAACCGGCAGGTCATATTCGTGGGGACCGATGATGCCAAGCGTGACGTCCGCAGCGTGCGCGCCGGACGCACAGAATAACATGATGGAGGGGATGGTGATACGGAACAGGGCACTGAACCCGGACAATCTTGCCAGTAGAGACATGGGACGAAATCCCCGGAAAAGGAGCAGGCGCAGGGCTTTTCCCGTGACCTGCATTGTTAATCACTGGGCGGCATGATCGTCCTGTGTACCATCGCGTGCGTAGGTGATGATGTCGTCCTTAAACCTACAGGTACCAAAGCCATCATGGCCGCTTCCATTTCCATGCAGGACATGGATGTCGCCTTCCGCCAATAGGCGAGGGGTTCCATATCCCCTGCCGGTGGCAGGATCGAAGAGATGCGGGCACACCATCTGCTGCATCTCCAATGAATGCAATGCGTGAGAAAGTAAAAATATTGATATTTATGTTGTATATATTTATAATATCATACAAATTATTGTGTATATGAAAATACCGTTATTTCGGGTGTGTCATAAATTTCTGTCGAGCGGACTTTATTCATAA
>NZ_JBXAYQ010000036.1:0-27594 GCF_057359305.1 Komagataeibacter ossonobensis
CACGGGCGGGAATTTGACCGTCCACTGTTCGCGCGCGACATGCGGCGCATCAGGTTTCGAGACGATCCAGTCATTGCCGTTATAGACCCACGGATCGGCCCCGTGGTCGCGGATGATGCCGATCACCTTGCGCGCCGTATCAGCTGGCAGCGTGCGGGCCTCGATCACGGTAAAATCGGGTCTGACCATCATACCGCCGTTGAAACCCGCGATCGGTTCGGAAATCTTCAGCGGGTCAATGACCATCTTCATGCCCTTGGGCGGGCGGCCGCTGGTGATGGTGAACAGGATCCCGCGTTCACGCAGGCGTTCGACAGCCCGGATCGCCCGGGGCGTCAGGATCTTGTCCTTCGTGACCAGGGTGCCATCCACATCGGCCAGAACCAGTCTGATCTGGCTGGCTGGCGTTCCGGCTGCGTCCTGGGGCATGGTGCCTCTCCCTTCTGTGCCGCGCGCCTATGCGCGGGGCAATACAAAACTTTCCATGGCAAAAGCCCATCCATCCTGCGTATTGGACCGCGTCACGAAACGGGCATGGGCCTTCACATTATCGGGCGCGTTGCCCATGGCGATGCTGACCCCGGCTTCCTTCAGCATGGGAATATCGTTGTTCATATCCCCGATACACGCCGTATTCCGGATATCAATATCCATCAGTTTTGCCAGTTCTTTTGCCGCATAGCCCTTGTTCGCCCATGGATGCGTAATATCAAGGTAAATGGGTGAGGACCGGTGTACGCTCGCCTTGCCAGCCAGCAGGTCCGCAAGCGCGCGTTCCACCTCCGGCAGGGCGGCGGGATCGGCTGACACCCCCATGATCTTGCCCACATTTTCATAATGCCCGGCAAAATCGTCCACCTGTACTGGGGTGGTCTGCACCACGTCACGTTCATGACGGACCTGCGGCGTGTCATCACGGCGCACCAGCCAGTCGTGGCCGATGAACAGCCATGGTTCGACCCCGTGGGCGATCAGGAATTCAACCGCCGTCCGGGCTGTTTCCGGGTCAAGGGACAGCCGTTCGCGGATCGTGCCGTCGGGATCACAGATCAGGCCGCCATTCAGCCCCGCAATGGGGGTATCGATACGCAGTTCCCTGACAAACTGCATCATGCCCCGTGGCGCGCGGCTGCTGACCAGGCTGAGCTTGATGCCAGCTTCGCGCACATCATCCGCCGCCTGCCGCGCGGCGGGGGTCAGCTTGCGTTCCGGCGTAATCAGGGTCCCGTCAATATCGGATATGACAAGGCGGACGTCCCCTGCGGGGGTGACGGGTGGGGTCATCGGCATCATCCAATCTTCAGCCAGTGGCGGTGGTCGCGGGCCAGCAGGGCGTCGGCCGCTTCCGGCCCCTCGCTGCCAGCCGCATAGAAATCAAGGCTGCGCGCATCCTGTCCCCAGTCCAGAACCGGCTGCACGGCGCGCCATCCGGCCTCGATGTTATCCGCGCGCTGGAACAGGGTGGCGTCCCCGATCATGCAGTCATAGATCAGGGTCTCATACCCCGTACTGGGCCCTTCGCTGAACCATTCGGCATAGTCGAATTTCATCCGCACACCACCCAGTCGCACGGACGGGCCGGGAACCTTGGCCGAAAACTGCATGGTCACGCCTTCGGTCGGCTGGATATGGATGACCATGATGTTGGGCGCCAGCTTTTCCACCGGCGTATCGCGGAACAGCGCATAGGGGGCCGACTTGAAGTGGATGGCGATTTCGGTCTTGCGCGCGGCCAGCCGCTTGCCCGTGCGGACATAGAACGGCACCCCGGCCCAGCGCCAGTTATCGATCTGGAACTTCATCGCCATGTAGGTTTCGGTCAGGGAATGGGGATCCACGCCGGGTTCCTGCCGGTAACCGGGCACTTCCCTGCCGCCCACCACTCCCGGCGCGTACTGCCCGCGCACTACATCCTGCGGCAGCAGGGGATGGATGGCGTCCAGCACCTTGGTCTTTTCATTGCGCACGGCATCGGCATCGAACGAAATCGGCGCTTCCATCGCCGTCATGGCCAGAAGCTGCATGACATGGTTGGGCACCATGTCGCGCAGGGCGCCGGTGCCTTCATAAAATTTCGCACGCTGTTCCACGCCCACCGTCTCGGCCGCGGTGATCTGGACGTGGTCGATATTCTGGCGGTTCCACAGGGGTTCAAAAAAACCGTTGGAAAACCGCAATGCAAGGATGTTCTGGACCGTTTCCTTACCAAGGTAATGGTCGATGCGGTAGATCTGCTGTTCCGTCAGCGTATGCAGGAGCCGTTCGTTCAGCGCCACGGCCGATGGCAGGTCGTGGCCGAAGGGTTTTTCCACGATGACGCGGCGGAAGGTATGCCGTCCCTCGCGCACCAATCCCGTCTCCCCCAACCGGTCCACGATGGGGCCAAAGAAACGGGCAGCCACGGCAAGGTAGAAAATGCAGTTCTGCTCACCCACGGTCGCGGCGATGTCCTGATAGGTCTGCATGGATTCGAAATCGCCGCGCACGTAGCGGATACGCGGCTGCATCCATGCCCATACGTCCTCACGCAATGTCACGGCTTCAGCGCCACGGCGGGCGGCAAAATCCTCCAGCGCGGCGCGGACATTGCGCTGTAGCTGCGCATCGGTCAGTTCGGCGCGGTCAACCGCCACGACACCGAAACCGTCATCCAGCAAGCCGGCACAGGCCAGATTGTATATGGCAGGCAGCAACAGGCGACGCGTCAGGTCGCCCCCACCACCAAAGATGACAAACGATCCCGGCGGGCTGCGCCGGGGGGCGGCTTCATGCCCGGGATCGCCAACCTGTGATACCGCCGAGGCAATGATGTTTTCCATTGTAATGCTGTCCCTGGACTGTTTCCGCCTGTATTCCTCCCCCGGCTGTTCCGGTTGCAGTCATTGAGCGCTGTCGTTTGTTCCAGGAACAGCCGGGACCCGGAATGCGTAGCACCCCGGCGTCCCGTCAGTTACCAACCGTGTGTCAGGTCAGTTATTCGTACCCTCGATGTGACCGCCAAAGCCGAAGCGCATGGCGGACAGCATCTTTTCACCAAAGTTGTTGCCCGTGCGTGAACGGAAGCGCGTGAACAGCGATGCGGTGATGACGGGCACAGGCACCGCTTCCTCGATCGCGGCCTCGATCGTCCAGCGACCTTCGCCGGAATCGGCCACGTCGCCCTTGTAGTTCGACAGGTCGGGGTTGCCCGCCAGCGCGCTGGCCGACAGGTCCAGCAGCCACGACGACACGACACTGCCACGGCGCCAGACTTCGGCAATGTCCGCCATGTTCAGTTCGAAACGCTGGTCTTCGGCAAGTTCGGTCGAATTCTTGGACTTCATCACGTCAAAGCCTTCGGCGAAGGCCTGCATGATGCCGTATTCGATGCCGTTATGGACCATCTTCACGAAATGGCCGGACCCTGCGGGACCGCAATGCAGGTAGCCCTGTTCCGCGCGCGGGTCGAAACCCGGCTTGTCACGGTTCGGGGTGCGCGGGATATCGCCGATTCCCGGTGCAAGGGCCGACAGGATGGGGTCGATATAGTCGGTGGCGTCCTTGGTGCCGCCGTACATCATGCAGTAGCCGCGTTCCAGACCCCATACACCGCCCGAGGTGCCGACATCGACGTAGTGGATGCCCTTCTTCATCAGTTCGGCAGCGCGGCGGATGTCGTCCTTGTAGAAGGAATTGCCGCCATCGATCACGATGTCGCCCTTGCCCAGCAGGCCGCCAAGTTCCTGCACCGCCGCTTCCGTCACCTCGCCCGCGGGCAGCATCAGCCAGACCACCTTGCGGCCGGACAGCTTGCCCACCATGTCCGCAAGTCCGGTGGCCGGGATGCAGCGCTTGCCTTCGGCCTGGCCGCACACCTTTGCCGTGACCGCGGGATCACGGTCAAAGGCCACTACGTCATGGCCATGACGGGTCAGGCGGATGGAAATGTTGCCGCCCATCTTGCCAAGGCCAACAATACCAATCTGCATAATCAAACACTCCTGGAAAAGGGGGATAGGGTCATAGTCCTACCGTCCTGGCGGTCATTGCCCAATGACCACAATCAAAAAGCCCGCCCCCTCACCGGAAGGGGCGGGCCAGCATGCGGTCAGACCGCGCGGGCGATATCCTGCCCAAGTTTTTCAAGGCCAGCCTTCAGCTCACCATGGATGTGGACACGCAGCACGCGGCGGCCACGTTCGGCCAGTACCTCCATGTCGCCACGGGCCTGCGCTTCCTTGACGATGCCGAAGGTATATTTCTCACCCGGCACCGGCAGGTTGACTTCATCATCACATGTGATCTGCAGGAACACGCCCGTATCAGGCCCACCCTTGTAGGCCTGCCCGGTGGAATGCTGGAAACGGGGGCCGAATTCGGCGGCCGTGGCCAGCTTCAGCGCATCACGCAGGTCCAGACGTACCTTCTGGATCCATTCACGCGTCCATGTATCACGGTCAATATAGGCCAGCAGGGCAACGTAGTCGCCTGCCTTGCCACGGGCGAAATGGGCCTTGAGGATCGCTTCGGCCGTCTTGCCGCCACCCAGCGCCGAAGCGTTTTTCGGATCGGCATAGAAGGCGAACGGGCCATCCTTGGCGAACGGTTCGTACGGCGGCAGCTTGCCGGTTTCGTTATAGGCGGTGGTGATCTTCTTGGTTTCGATCTTCGATTCCTCGACATCAGGCTGGTTGAAGGCGTTGATGCCGATGATCGAACCGGCGACAGCCGTCGCGAATTCCCAGCGGAAGAATTCTTCCAGCACCTGACGGCGTTCATGCAGTTCGATGGTGACGACCGGCTCACCCGCCTCGACCAGCGCGGCAAAGGCCGCGTCCTGCTTCGGGCACGGATCTTCGGCCAGACGCAGGTAGGTAAACACCCGGTCCGTGCCATACACACCCGGCTTGCCGATGGTTTCATCATCGATGGGAATCAGGCCCTTGCCATCCTTGCCGGTCGATTCCGCCAGAAGCTGTTCCAGCCATGCGCCCATGTCGTAAATGCCGGGGGATGCGATGATGGTGACCTTGTCACGTCCGAAATCGCGCGCGGCAACCCCCAGAACGGCACCCAGCACCACGCCGGGATTCTGCGCCGGGGGCACAGACGCGGCACAGGATTTCTCGCCACGCTGTGCGGATTCCAGCAGCAGCTTCAGCGGCAGGCCCGCGACGGCTGCGGGCACCATGCCGAAATCGGACAGCACGGAATACCGGCCACCGATCTGCTTTTCACCGTAGAAGATTTTCCAGAATTTGTCCTTCTTCGCCACGTCTTCCATGTGCGAACCCGGATCGGTCACGGTGATGAAGTGCGAACCGACCTTGTCGCCCAGCACCTTTTTCGCCTGATCGAAGAAATAGGCCTTGAGGATATTCGGCTCCAGCGTGCCGCCGGACTTGGACGAGACGATGAACAGCGTCTTGCTGATATCGATCTTCTTCTCGAAGTCACGTACCTGCTGCGGATCCGTGCTGTCCAGCACGTACAGGTGCGGGAAGCCCTCATGCTTGCCAAATGTCTGGGCCAGCACTTCAGGCCCAAGGCTGGAACCCCCCATGCCCAGCAGCAGCGCATCACGGAAGCCGCGGGCCTTCACCTCTGCCTGGAAATCCTCGAATTTCGACAGGGCGGCCACCTGGTCATCGGTGATGTCCAGCCATTTCAGCCAGCTTGCCTCGTCCTTGCCGGTCCACAGGGTTGCGTCCCTGTCCCATAAACGGCGGACATTGCCCTTCCTGCGCCATGTCTCCAGTTCCGCATCGACCGCCTTTTTCAGGTCGGCAGGCAGCTTGAGCGCGGTGGATGTCACCTTCCTGCCAAGGAACGCCGCCTGCTTGGCCGCGACCGAACCCAGCAGGTCATCAAACGCATCAGCGAAGGAGGCGACACCCTCATCCACCAGCACCTTGGTCACGCCATCAAGGTCAAGGCCAAGACGCCGGGCTTCGGTCATCACCTTCTTCGCGCCCTCGATATCCTGCGTCAGGGTCGGGGCCACCTTGCCGTGGTCACGGAAGGCGTCGAATGTGGCGGGGGGAATGGTGTTGACGGTTTCGGGGCCGATCAGGCCATCCACATACAGCACGTCGCTGAAGGACTTGTCCTTCGTGCCCGTGCTGGCCCACAGCAGGCGCTGTGGCTGGGCGCCGGCATCGGCCAGCTTTTTCCACCGCGGGCTGGCCGTCACGTCCTTCCAGTGTTCGTACGCCATCTTGGCGTTGGCGATCGCGACCTTGCCGCGCAGCGCCTTCAGCGCGGCGCTGTCCTTGTCGCCCTTCGCCACGCGGGCGTCGATTTCCTTGTCGATCTTCACATCGATGCGGCTGACGAAGAAGGACGCGACACTGGCGATGCCCTTCACACTCTCGCCACGGCCAAGACGGTCCTCAAGCCCGGTGATGTAGGCTTCCAGTACCTTCTTGTAGGCATCGATCGAGAACAGCAGGGTGACGTTGATGCTCAGCCCTTCGGCAATGGCGGCGCGCACGGCGGGCACGCCTTCTTCAGTGCCGGGAATCTTGATCATGAGGTTGCGGGCATCAACCGCTTTCCACAGACGCAGCGCTTCATGCAGCGTGCCCTTGGTGTCACGCGCCAGATACGGCGAGACCTCAAGGCTGACATAACCGTCCACGCCCTTTGTCTGTTCATAGACGGGATACAGCACCCTGGCTGCCGCCCGGATATCGTCCACCGCCAGCAGTTCGTACAGCGCGCCTGCATCAAGCACCTGGTGCGCCAGCACCGAACGGATCTGGGCATCGTAATCCGTGCCCTGCCCCATGGCCTTCTGGAAGATGGCGGGGTTGGAGGTCACACCCTTCAGCCCGTCTTCATCCACCAGCTTCTTCAGGCTGCCATTTTCGGTATAGGAACGCTGGATGAAGTCCAGCCATGGGGACTGACCATAGCGGGCCAGTTCCTTTAACGGATTTTCGCTACCAGATTCTTGCGCACTCATGCCGTGCTTCCTTTGCCTGCGGCAGCGCGGGCAGGCCCCGCGTCGCCAATACTGCTTCTTCAAAAACAAGGCAGGCGGAACGCACTGTCCCGCCTGCCTGTCCATTGTGCCTATTTGCCCGCCTGCCTGCGGGCTGCGGCCACCACGGCGTCAACCGTGAAACCGAATTTGACCTCCAGCTGTCCCGCCGGGGCGGAGGCGCCAAACCCGTGCATGACGATCATCTCCCCCGCAAGGCCGGTATAACGGTCCCAGCCAAGCCCTGCTGCCTGCTCCACCGCGACGCGCGCGGTGACATCGGGCGGCAGGACGCTGTCGCGATAGGTCTTGGGCTGGGCCTCGAACAGATCCCATGACGGCATGGAGACCAGACGCACCCCGATGCCATCCGCCTTAAGCTTTTCCGCAGCCTTCACGATCAGGCCGACCTCGCTACCCGTTGCCATGAGGATGACATCGGGACGCCCGTCGGTATCCGCAAGGACATAGGCCCCTTTTGCCAGACCTGTTGCCGGCGCATAGGTCTTGCGGCAGATGGTGGGCAGGTTCTGGCGGCTCAGCGCCAGCACGCTGGGACGGTCGGTGATCTGGATGAGCGTGCGCCACGCTTCGGCCACCTCGTTCGCGTCCGCCGGGCGCAGCACGGTCACGCCGGGGGTGGCGCGCAGCTGGGCCAGCTGTTCGATGGGCTGGTGGGTCGGCCCGTCTTCGCCCACCCCGATCGAATCATGGGTGAAGATATAGGTCACCGGCAGCTTCATGAGCGAAGACAGCCGGATGGGCGGCTTCATGTAATCAGAGAAGATCAGGAAGCCCGAGCAGTAGGCCCGCAGGCCATACAGCGCCAGCCCGTTGCTGATCGATCCCATTGCATGTTCGCGCACGCCGAAATGCAGGTTGCGCCCGCCATAGGTCCCGCCCCACTGCGGCGGCTGGAAATCACCCGCGCCATCGAATGTCAGGTGCGTCTTGGTGGACGGCGACAGGTCGGCCGAGCCACCGATCATCCACGGGTAATTCTTCGCGATTTCGTTCAGGACCTTGCCCGAACTGGCGCGGGAGGCGACACCCTTGGCGTCCGTATCGAATACCGGGATGTTGCTGTCCCATCCTTCGGGCAGGGTGCCAGCGAAGATGTGATCAAGCTGGGCTGCCTCATCGGGATATTTGGCGCGATAGGCCTTGAACAGATCATCCCACGCCCTGGACGCGTCAGCACCCCGGGTGGCGATTCCCGCCTGGAAGTGTTCCGGCACGCCATCGGGCACGTAGAAGTTCCTGTCTTCCGGCCAGCCGTAGAATTTCTTGGTCTCGCGGATTTCCTCGACGCCCAGCGGGGAGCCGTGCGCTTCGGCCGTCCCGGCAAGGTGCGGCGCGCCCCAGCCAATGATGGAATGGACAATGATCAGCGTCGGGCGGGAGGTTTCGGCCTTCGCTTCGGCCAGCAGGCGGCGCATGTCGCCG
The DNA here is from genome assembly GCF_057359305.1 of Komagataeibacter ossonobensis. Lineage (NCBI taxonomy): Bacteria > Pseudomonadati > Pseudomonadota > Alphaproteobacteria > Acetobacterales > Acetobacteraceae > Komagataeibacter > Komagataeibacter ossonobensis. The sequence goes on from NZ_JBXAYQ010000036.1 coordinate 8,411, forward strand.
GTATCGTTGGCATCCTTCAGTTCAAGGACATGCCAGCCATAGGCCTCGAAGCGTTTGTGCACGCTTTCGGTAAAGGCGATATTGGTCGAGCCTTCGATGGAAATATGGTTGCTGTCATAGATCCATGTCAGGTTCCCGAGCTTCAGGTGACCCGCGATGGACGCGGCCTCGCTGGAGACGCCTTCCATGTTGTCGCCATCACCGCACAGCGTATAGACGTGGTGATCGAACAGCGTGAACCCGGGGCGGTTATAGCGTTCGGCCAGCCATTTTTCCGCGATCGCCATGCCCACTGAATTACCGCAGCCCTGGCCCAGTGGCCCGGTCGTGGTTTCGACACCTGCGGTGTGATGGTATTCCGGGTGGCCGGGCGTAAGCGAGTCCAGCTGGCGGAACTGCTCGATATCCTCCAGCGTCAGGGCGGGGCGGTCATTACTGGCCCCGCCGGGGCGCACATCGCGGATACCGGCCAGGTAGATCAGCGAATACAGCAGCATGGACGCGTGCCCGATCGACAGCACGAAACGGTCCCGGTTGGGCCATAGCGGGTTGGCCGGGTCATAGTTCAGCACATCGCGCCACAGCGTATAGGCCACGGGGGCAAGCGCCATGGCGGTGCCGGGGTGGCCGGAATTCGCCTTCTGCACCGCATCCATGGACAGCGTACGGATCGTATTGATGCACAGCGTATCGATATTGGTGGGCATTGCGCCACCTCCTTCAGGTGCCATCAGGGGGGATGTATTCAGGGAACGCATGAGAGACCGGCCTCCTTACAGCCATGGTTGCTGTCCTGATCGGGCCGGGCATGCGGCCTGAACACGACAACCTTTCTTGTTTTTCTTTCCATACCACCCGCACCCGGGCCGCCCGGCGGCGGACAGCACGGAGCACAAGGAAAAAAGGCTTTTCACGGCACGCACCTTCTCACGACCTTCGGGACGGAACAAGCCATCTCGTCAAGCCGTTACCCTTACCCCGCCGAACATGCGCGCCATGTCCCGCCATTACATGTGACAGCGCGTGACCATCCCCCCGGTTGCCCGGCCCCCGACTGCGCGCAGGCATGGAATTTGACACAGGCCCCGACCTCCCCCACCAGATCAGGGCCACGCACCGTCCGCCCATGGAGACCATGCATGTCCCCGCTACCCGCCAGCGACCACACGGATGGCACCCGCTTTTTCAATCCCCCCGCCATCCGTCCCGACGCCGCGCCACCGGGGCGGATGCGGCGGCTGTCCATTCTGAAATGGCAGTGGAACCGGCCAAAATCGGACTGGCCCGCATGGATGGAAAACCCTGCCCCCATCGGCGACCCGCATGCCATTCCCGCACCCGGCACGGTGCAGGTGACCTTTATCGGGCACAGTACGTTCCTGATCCGCCTGCCCCGCCCCGATGGCACGGCGCTGAGCATCCTGACCGATCCCATTTTCTCCCTGCGCTGCTCGCCCTTTTCCTTCATGGGGCCCAGGCGGGTACGTGCGCCGGGCCGGGCGCTGGCCGACCTGCCGCACATTGACGTGGTACTGGTATCCCACGCCCATTACGACCACATGGACCTGCCCACGCTGCGGGCCATTGCCCGGCGCGGGGATGACCCGCTGGTGGTCACACCGCTGTGCAACGCGCGCTTCATGCGTGCAACCGGGTTGCGGCGGATCATGGAACTGGACTGGTGGCAGTCCATGGCCATCCCGGGCCTGCAGATAACCTGTACCCCCGCCCGCCATGGCGCGGCCCGCACACCATTTGACCGCAACAAAAGCCTGTGGGGCGGGTTCATGCTGCGCGACGATGCGGGGCACCAGCTGTTCTTTGCCGGGGATACCGCGCATGGGCGGCACTGGGGGCTGATCCATGACCGTCTGGGCGCGCCCGATATCGCACTCCTGCCCATCGGGGCGTATGATCCGCGCGACCTGATGGCGGGCGTGCATACCACCCCCGAGGAAGCGCTGGAGGGCCTGCGCCAGCTTGGGGCGCGACATGGTATCGGCATGCATTTCGGCACGTTCCGCCTGACGGACGAACCCATGGACGAACCCGTGCGCCGCCTGGCCCGGGCCGTGCAGGATAGCGGCCTGCCCCCTGATGTGATGGGGGTCATGGACCATGGGGAATGCCGCGACATCGCATGGCGGCAACCCGATGATGCATGATTGCCCGATGTTCTTTTCAGCCGAACCGTCCTATGATCCGCCCCACCTGACGGGACTAGCCCCCGTTTTCCGCAACCCGACCAGCGAGGCAGGCACATGAGCAAGACAATCGCCAGCGGCGACCCCGCCGCCGCCGCACCCGAATCCTTCAGCAGCGCGGAAATCGAGACCCTGTTCCTGTCCGCCGCCCGTGACGGGCAGACAGACCTGGTAAGCGAATTCCTGAACGCGGGCATCAACCCCGACGCCCGCAACGACAAAGGTTATACCGCGCTGATCCTGGCGGCCTATAACGGCCATGCCGAAACCGTGCGCGCCCTGCTGGCGGGTGGGGCCAACCCCAACCTGCAGGATGCAAAGGGGGCGACCGCGCTGGCCGGTGTCGCATTCAAGGGCGACCTGCCGTGCGCGCGCGTGCTGGTGGAACATGGCGCGGCAATTGACGTGCCCAACTTTGTCGGGCGCACGCCGCTGACCTTTGCGGTCATGTTCAACCGCGATCCCATGGTGACCTTCCTTTTGGAACATGGCGCCAATCCCGACCTGCGTGATGGGGAAGGGATCAGCGCGCGCATCCTGGCCACCCGGCAGGGCAATGCCGCCCTTGTCGCCGCCATGGGTCGTCCGGCCACGCCCCAGGGCTGACCACTTTTTCCCATATACCCATTCCGCGCGCCCGTAGCCTGCAGGCACGATGGGCGCGCGCCTGTTTCATGACCCTGACAATCTGGAATTCACCCTGATGAGCCGTTTCTGGAGCCCTGTCGTCCATACCCTGACCCCCTATGTGCCGGGGGAGCAGCCCAGACTGGCCAACCTGATCAAGCTGAATACCAATGAATGCCCGTATGGCCCCTCGCCCAAGGTGCTGGATGCCATACGGGCTGCGACCAACGACACGCTGCGCCTGTATCCCGATCCCACGGCGCAGGCGCTGTGTGCCGCGATCGCGCGCGCGCATGATGTCCCGGCCGACCACGTTTTCGTGGGCAATGGATCGGATGAAGTGCTGGCCCATACATTCCAGGGACTGCTCAACCATCCCGAACCGCTGCTGTTTCCCGACATCACCTACAGCTTCTACCCCGTTTACTGTGGCCTGTATGGCATAAGGCATGAAACGGTGCCGCTGGATGATGACATGCGCATCGACATTGCCGCCTATCGCCGGCCGTGTGGGGGCATCATCATTCCCAATCCCAATGCCCCCACGGGAATCGCACTGGGTCTGGACGCCATCCGTACCGTGCTGACGGATCACCCCGACGCGGTGGTGGTGGTGGACGAAGCCTATGTCGATTTCGGCGCGGAGACGGCCATTGCGCTGGTAGGCCAGCATCCCAACCTGCTGGTCGTGCGCACGCTGTCCAAATCCAGCGCGCTGGCGGGATTGCGGGTGGGCTACGCCATCGGGCAGCCCGACCTGATCGCGGCCCTGACCCGTGTGAAGGACAGCTTCAATTCCTATCCGCTGGACCGTCTGGCGCAGGCGGGGGCCATTGCTGCGATCCAGGATCGGGAATGGCTTGCAAACACCCGTGAGAAAATCATAAGCTCGCGGAACAGGCTGACCGACAGCCTGGGAAAGATGGGGTTCGATGTCCTGCCATCACAGGCGAATTTCATATTCGCCCGGCACCCGGACCGTGACGCCGCATATCTTGCCTCCGCCCTGCGGGAACGGGCAATCATCGTGCGTCATTTCCGGACCCCGCGCATTGCACAGTGGCTACGCATCACCATTGGTACTGACGCCGACTGTCAGGCCCTGATAACGGGACTGACTGACGTGCTGGCGCAAAACGGGGGTTAGCCCCCGGTTCATCACGTACCTGCGCCTGCCCGACCTGCCGTGAATGGCAGGAGGCGGTCAGTACGTGCCGTTCGTCTTTCTACCCATACGGTTGACAACTCATTTCCTGGACCCGAGGTCCACAGGACACTTATCATGCGCGCATTCCACGGACAGATGTCCGACAACCAGCCGATCCGTCGCACGCTTGCTGAAAAACAGAAGCAGCTGCGTGACCTGCGTGAAACGCTGGCCACCATGAAATCGCATACAGCCCCCGCCCTGCGCGAAAGCGTACAGAAGCGCATCCGTCAGCTGGAAAGCGAGGTCAGCGCCGCCCCCGCCCTGAAGGCCGGGGAACAACGCAATACTGCCCGCCCCGGCGGCACGGACCGGCCACGTAGCCCGCGTCGCCGCCCTGAACGCAGCATCTGAACAGACACAAGAAAGGCCGGTCCCGCAGGGTACCGGCCTTTTTCATGTCCTGTCGCCTGTCAGAGAAACAGGTCCGGATCGGTTGGCGACTGTCTGAAAACAATGCTTTGATAAATAAAAGAAAAGTTTTTGGGTGCCGCCTTTTTTTGAGGCTGTTTGGAAAAAGCTTCACCAAAAACGTCTTCATAATTGGCAATCCTCACCTGTGCCCGATCCACAGGTTGTGCCAGCCAGGCGGGAACTACCCTGAACTACAAAGCCTCAGGTTGCTGTCCACAAGGCAGCCATATTCCCCAGTCCCTCCTGTCACCTCACCCGCACCTTCAGAACAATAAAAAACGGGCCTGCTTTGCAGCAGGCCCGTTTTCCACCCGTATCGGAACAACCGACCGGGTCAGGATCCATGACGGATCAGTGACCAAGCGTCACTTCTTCCGCCACATCACCGCGTGCAGCGGCTGCGTCAACGTAACGACGGGCTTCCGGCGAGACGGTCAGCACCAGCGTCATCAGGGCCGAAGCGACATACAGGCCGGAGAAGATCCAGATGATCCCCTCGATCCCGTGCCAGGATTCAAACCATGTCACGATGGCCGGGCCAACCCATGTGCTGGCGCCAGCACCCAGACCAAGGGCGGACAGGGCGGCGGCCTTTTCCTTCGGGCAGATCTGCGGCACCAGGCCAGACAGCGGCACGAAGGCGGCGATCGTCGCGCCATACAGCGCACCCATGGCGGCAGCGATGGGGAAGTTACCGGGGAACATCTGCGGCACATAGTAGAACAGCGGCACGGTGATCGCGGCACCCACGCAACCGAACAGGGCGACAACGGTACGGTGGCCCAGACGGTCAGCCGTGATGCCGGACACAAGGTTCACCAGGATGTTCGACAGGAAGATGATCGACAGCAGCTGCAGCCACTGCGACAGCGAGAAGCCGATGACCTTGGTGAAGAACGCCGGCATGATGACCAGGAATGCATATTCGGACGACGTGTTGATGGTCCGCACGATCATGGCGACAAACGTCTTGGGTTCACGCCACAGGATGCTAATCGAACTGAAGAAGATCGTGCCCGGCGGCGTGCCGGGGGCCGCAAGGCGCCTGGAACCGATCGGCTCACGCGTCATCAGCAGGGCCAGCAGGCCACCGAACATGACCAGCGCCAGCGAGGACCAGAACGTCGCCATCTCGCCGATCAGCGGGATGGAGAAACTGGCGAACAGCGAACCCAGCGTGGGCAGACCGCCAGAGAACGCAAACCAGAACCAGCCCGCGGCCGAACCCAGCTGGCGCGGCGGAGTGGCGGCGGCAATCCATACAAGGAAGCCATAGGTGAACAGAGGATAGCCAAAGCCACGCATGGTGTAGGCGGCCAGCATGATGGGATAGCTGTTGACGGCCACGCCGAAGGTCAGGAACAGGACCTCGAACACACCCCAGATGGCAAGGCCGATCCACATGACCCGCTTGGGGCCCCACAGATCGGACAGCGGCCCCGATGCCCATGAGGACAGCGAGACGGTCACACCATAAATGGTAAACAGCAGCGCGGTATTGCGCGATGAAATGCCCTGCCCCTCCAGATAGGGGGCCAGGTAGCCGGCCTCGACACCATCACCGATCATGAAGAACAGCAGGCCGACAAACCCCCAGAACAGGGGTGCCGGGATGCCAAGCTTATCAGCTATGGACGTTGATTCGGACAGATTGTCTGTCTGTTTCAAGGGGAGATTCTCCTCTTTCACAGGCAGCCGACACGAAGATGAGGGGCTCCACCTCATTGTGGAGCGTCGATGCAGGCTGCGTCCGTACCGTCCGGATTTCCGGCAAACACCAGTACGGAACCTCAGTTTCACAAGTTCGGGTGTGCAATCACCCGGACCGGTTACAGCAATGCGGGAACAGAAGAACGGCGCCAGCGCCAAAACGCCAGCGCATCATGCCTGGCAAACCTGCTTCCCCATTAAGTGCCACCGGCCAAAAGTCGTCAATCCAGCAGAAAACGTACCAATTGGTACGGATTGCATAACAATATCGATGAAAAACACCCGGCCGCACCTGAAAAAAAGGCAAAACCACGTGATCTCCCATCACTGGAAAGACCAGGAATTGGCTGGATATACAAAATCGTTGCAGTTGCGGACGATTTCACAGTGATCCGATAGTCTCCAACCTCCATACGGATACAAAAAATATATTCAGTGGGGTCAATCTATACTAAAAAACTCTCGAGAATGTAAGGGAAATCTCAAATTTTCGACGTGATTCTCGTTTTTCCCTTATTATATCAGGGGATTTCAGATCATATTTTTATGCATACGCTATATGCATCACCACCTGGCCCCATCTTTCGCCATGGGTGGGTTCCTGCCATAGTCACCATCCCGCCCACACCCGGACGGGGCCGCACCCCGGTGCGGGACAGGCATTGCCTGCTGCATCCTCCCATGCCGGGGCATGGACAGACGGAACGGTTACGGTGAACATCAATTCCATACGCCTTGCCGCATTGCCGGTTGCTTTGCTGCTGCTTTCTCCCGCGCTGGTCTGCCCCCCTGCCCACGGCCAGAGCCTGGCCACGCAGAAGGTGCAGCGTGCGATGGATGTCCTGCGCCTGAAACCGGATCTGGCCAGCAAGGCCTGCCTCGACAAGCTTGAAGACCTGCACAAGATGGAAAAGGTCATTGAGGAAGCGGGGGAAAGTGCACACAACCCCAACCTGTCGCTGGCGCACGACATCATGGAATCCGATTACGAGGACGCAACCGAATCCTGCGTGCCGGATGCCGCCAAGCTATGCGCGGCCCCCGGAAAACTGGCCAGCGCCAACCAGAAGAAACTGTGTGACTCGCTGGATGCGATCATGTCGGTTGACGGGTCGGATGAAGGCGAGGAAGTGGTTACCCCGCCCGAGGGCACGTCCTCCGACTGAAGACGCGCCCTGTCCTGGCTCAGGGCAGGCGCACCAGAAGCTGCAGCCCTTCCGCATTGCCCAGCACGGCTGACTTCTCCGCCCGGTTCAGTTCACGCAGGGCAGTGGCAAGATCCGGCGCCTCACGCAGCTTCAGCAGACCGACCAGCAGGGCCGGGTTGATCGGGTCGCCCGGCCTGCGGGGCGGCGGCAGCATGATTTCATGCACCTTCAGCAACCCGGCCCGCGCACGCAGCGCCGCCACCGCATCCTGCACGGGCTGCCCCGCCATCCGCATCATGTAGCCCACGGCCGCGTGCAATACGGGCGGCGGGGCTGTTTCCTCGGGGATCAGCAGCAGGCGCGCACGCCGGAATGCCTGCCCCGCCGCGGCGCTGCCTGTCAGTACCGCCAGCGGTATGGCGCAGACCAGCCCCAGCGTCACCGGCAGCATCCACAGGAACAGGGGCAGCGAAACACTCCACGCCGCCGCCGCCAGCGCGATACCCAGTATGGTATGGACCATATACAGCCGCACGTTCTGCATGATCTGCAGGCCACCGGCATCACGCTGCTGCGCATTCCACCCCGAGTCGCGACCAAGCAGGATGGAAATGACCCCCGCCGTCTGGATGATCATGGCGACAGGGGCCACCAGCCCGCCAATCACCGTTTCCACCACGATGGACGCCGCCGCCGCGATTGCACCGCCACAGCCACGGCGCAGCGGCCCGTCGATCAGCAGCAGCAGGTAGGCCAGTATCTTGGGCGCCAGCAGCACGCCCATGGTGCCGATGAACATGTATTCCGCCTGCACCGGGTCAACATGTGGCCAGTGGGGATAAAGCAGCTTGGTATCGCCAAAATATTCCGGCTTGTAGAACCGGTTCTGCAGCGAGACCACGATCCCCACCAGCAGGAAGACCAGCCACAGCGGGGCCGTGACATACGACCCGATGCCCATGAGCATGTGCATGCGGCTGATCCAGTGCAGCCCCCGCGCGGATACCACCTTTGCATGCTGCAGGTTGCCCTGGCACCACCGGCGGTCGCGGATGGCGATGTCGGTAAGCGAAGGCGGACTTTCCTCATACGATCCGGCCAGGGCGGGCACCATGTGAATGGCCCAGCCGCCCCGGCGCATCAGCGCCGCCTCCACGAAGTCATGGCTCATGATCGCGCCGCCAAAGGGCTTGCGCCCCGGCAGGTGTGGCAGGCCCGCCTGTTCGGCAAAGGCACGGGTGCGGATCACCGCGTTATGGCCCCAGTAATTCCCTTCCGACCCATGCCACCATGCAATGCCATGGGCGATCAGGGGGCCATAGACACGCCCCGCGAACTGCTGCATGCGGGCAAACAGGGTCTGCCCGTTGACAATGACCGGCAGGGACTGGATCAGCGCGACACCGGGATTGCGCTCCATGGCCGCCGTCAGCCGCACGATCACGTCGCCCGACATGACGCTGTCGGCATCCAGCGTGATCATCTGCTGATAGGCCGCGCCATAGGTCCGCACCCATTCACCGATATTGCCCGCCTTGCGGTCCGTATTGACCGCGCGCCTGCGGTAAAACAGCCGCCCGCCCCATCCCGTGGCACGGCACAGCGCCATATAGGCGGCTTCTTCCGCCACCCACACGTCGGGATCGGTGGTGTCCGACAGGATGAAAACGTCAAAGGCACGTTCCTGCCGCGTGGCCGCAAGGCTGTCGATGGTGGCGCGCAGGCCGGCCATCACACGGCCGGGGTCCTCGTTATAGGTCGGCATGAGCAGCGCGGTGCGCGTGGTCAGGCGCGGCAGCGGGCCACTGCGCTCGATCCCCAGCCCAAGGCCGCCATGCGCCAGCATCGAGGCAAATCCCGCCAGCGCAGAGGTAAAGGCCAGCGCAATCCACAGGAACAGCATGACGAACAGCACCAGCATCACCATGCCGGCCACAGACCGCTGCACGGCATTGAACACCAGGTCCATTTCGTAACCGGCCAGCCCGGTCATGGCCACGGCGCCCCCGATCACCAGCAGGCGGCGCAGGTGAATCAGCCGCCACTGGGTCGATGGCACGGGGCCACGTCCATGCAGGTCAGGTGCGGCCTCCAGCGGATGGACCGGCATGTCCAGCGGTGCCGTGGGCGGCAGGGCGCACCACCCCTGCGGCAGCAGTGGCGCAGGCTGGCCCGCCGCCGGACCGGATGGCGCGTGCATGGCTAGGGGGTCCATCGGTAGACCCACTCTTCCGACACGGGGCCGTTGTCATCGGCCAGCACGCAGTTCAGTTCCGCCACCTTGGCATCACCGGGCGCGAATTCGAACGTGCTGCGCCAGCCATGGATGGGGGGAACCGGTTCAACCACCACATTGCGGATTTCGCCTGCGGACGCACGGCACTGCAGGTGGAAATGTGGCTTTTCGGGCAGGTTGTCGAAGGGTGTGCCCACAAAATCGAGGTCAAAGAAACGGGTATGCGAATCATCTGTCGCCTCCCCCGTGCGGGTGGCGGAAATACGCGCCAGTTTAGTGGGCCATGGCGTATCCCACCCCCAGTACATGCGGTAGGTGAAGACATATTCATGCCCCGCCGCCAGCGCATCCTGCGGTCGCCAGAAAGAGACGATATTGTCGTTCACTTCGTTCGGGGTCGGGATTTCCACAAGGTCCACGGCCCCGGCCCCCCAGTCCCCGATCGGTTCGATCCACAGCGAGGGACGCTTTTCATAATTCAGCGACACGTCCTCGAAATCGGTAAAGGCGCGCTTGCGCTGCATCAGGCCAAAGCCATGCGGGCGCACGTCACTGAAGGCGGAAAACTGCAGATCGCGCGGGTTGCGCAACGGCCGCCACAACTGCTGGCCACTACCCGTCCACATGGACAGGCCCTCGCTGTCGTGCGCGGCGGGCCGCCAGTCATCAACGCGCGTGCGATCATTCGCATCAAAATAGAACATGCCCGTCAGCGGCGCGATGCCGGATTCCGCAATGGCCTTGCGGGGATAGAGATAGGACTGGACATCAAAGATCGTCGTCTCACCAGGGCGGATGGTAAAACGGAACGCGCCCACCAAAGACGGACTGTCCAGCAGCGCATGGATGACAACGCTGTCCACGCCAGCCTTGGGCTTTTCCAGCCAGAAGGCGCGGAACAGGGCGAATTCCTCCCCCTTCGGGTCGCCGGTCCCGTTGGCGAAGCCACGCGCGGACAGGCCGTAATTCTGCCCCTTGGCCACCGCACGGAAATAGGACGCGCCAAGGAAGACGCAGAATTCCTCCATCACGCCGGGCGTATTGATCGGCGCACGCAGCCGCAGGCCAGCAAAACCGATATCATCATTCACCCGCAGGGCCGGATCGTTATAGGTGAACATGTCGGGGTTGAAGGCAATGGGCCGGGCCTGCCCGTCAATGACTTCATGCATGTCAATGCGCGGGGCGTACAGATAGCCACGGGGAAAGAATTCAACATCGAAGCCCAGGTTCTCGCCATGCCACAGGGCCTGTTCCGAACGGAACGCCATGGAATTGTACTGGTCGAAATTCAGGTTACGCAGCGCGGAAGGCAGGGACTGTGACGGGGCCTGATACGCCTGCTGCGACAGCTGGTGCGCCAGCGTGCGCACGGTGGTGGAATCGAAATTGCCACTCTGCGTCGCGCGGGCGGGACGCGCCACGCCAATCCCCGCCACGGTAATGGCGGACAGGGCTGTTCCCGCTTTCATGAAATCACGTCGTAACACTGAGTTTAACTCCAGTCATTTTTCTTGTTTCACCGTAGTGGCACATCATTTTTACCAATTGGCAAAAAATAATGCCTGAACGTCCGTGATCGTGACTGCCTATGGCTTTTTCACGGCGAAGGCGCGCACATGGCCGCCAGGGTTTCCATCTGTACCCGCACGGCGTCCCGCGCCGCGTGTTCGATTTCACGGTACAGCCGCAGCACGGCCTCGCCTTCCGGTGACAGGCCAGCGCCCCCGCCCCCACCGGGCCGGGCGGAAACCAGCGGCCGCACGAAGGTCGTGTTCATGGCCTCGACCAGCAGCCACGCGCGGCGATAGGACATGCCCATGGCCCGCGCCGCAGCGGAAATGGAACCGGTCTGGCCAATCTGTTCCAGAAGCTTGATCTTGCCATGCCCCAGCAGGGGCGAGCCATTCGCGTCCACCCGTAATGTCAGGCGCATTTCTGTCATGGTTTCAAAACTCCTGACCACAGCTATATCATCGCCCCTTCTACCGGAAACGGCTTCACCTGAAACGGAATTTTGCCGCAATGACCCAGCCCATTTCCCCATCCGGGCCACCGTCGGGCACATGGCGGCCCATGGGGGCGCAGGATCTGCCCGCCGTCATGGCGCTGGCCACCGCCATGCATCCCGGCTGCCCCGAACGGATGGATGTGCTGGATGAACGCCGAAGGCTATGCCCGGCGGGCTGCCTGATCCTGCCCGATATGCAGGGAAACCCGGGCGGTTATGTCTTAAGCCATCCATGGCGCATGGCCTGCCCGCCCGCGCTGGACACCTATCTGCACCAACTGCCCGCGTGGGCGGATTGCTGGTACCTGCATGACATTGCAATCATCCCCACCCTGCGCGGACGGGGGGCGATGCATGCGGCCCTGCGCATCCTGATGCAACACGCACGCCAGCACGACCTGCGCTGGATGACGCTAATGGCAGCGGAAGGGGCACGCCCGGTCTGGGCGCATATGGGATTTGAGCCCATGACCAACATCCCGGTAGATATTACCGCATCCTACGGGACCGATGCCTGCCCCATGCGCCGCGCCATTTCCACAACGAGGCAGGCATGAAGGCCATCTGGAAATCAAAGAAGTTTCTGGCGAAGCTTTTTTGCAAAAAGCTTCAGGGAACGCCGCCTTTTTAAAAAAAGGCGACACCCGGAAACTTTCATTATTTATTATTGCCGGTTTATTCTGAAACAGGTCCTTATGCGGGCAGGCTGGCCCGCACGCCGTGATCCCGAATGGCCCTGCGCGCGGCGACAACCGCCGCATCCAGCGCGGTGGTATCCATGTCCCGCCAGCCATCAAATGCCGACAGACGCAGGGCTGCCGCAAGATCACTGTCATTGACCAGCGCCATCTGGTCGGCATCCAGCGTGGGTTCGATCGGGGCATAGGCCTGGCCCTTTTCATCCTGCCCACGCAGCATTTCCAGATAGGCGGCAATCCCGAAGGCGATCCGGTCCAGATCATGCCCGCTATCCAGTGACCGGCGCACGGTATCGGTCCAGAACACGCGTACCTTGGATGCGCCATCGCTACAGATCCGCAGCAGCGTATCGGCCACGGCATGGTTGGAAAACCGGCTGAGCAGACGCCTGCGGTAAGCATCCAGATCCACGCCCGCCGGTGCATCGATCTGCGGCATCGCGTCCTTTGTCCAGTACGCGTTGGCCAGGCGGACCAGATCGGCGTCCTCCACCGTTTCATGCGCATAGCGGTGCCCCAGCAGCAGGCCCGTGGCACCCAGCAGCACATGCGACGCGTTGAGCATGCGCACCTTTACCTGTTCATACCCCGCCACATCATCCACGAATTCGACCCCCACCCGTTCCAGCGCGGGGCGGCCGTTGCAGAAACGGTCCTCCATTACCCACTGGCTGAAATCCTCGGCCAGTACCGGCAGATCGTCATCCAGCCCGCTGGCCGCGTTCAGGGCATTGCGGGTTGCGGTATCCACCCCCGGCGTGATGCGGTCCACCATGGAACAGGGAAAGGTCACGTTAGCGTCGATCCATTCCGCCAGATCCGCATCCAACGCACGGGCATAGCCCACGAACGCCTCATGCGCGACATGGCCGTTACTGCGCAGGTTGTCGCAGGACAGGACGGTAAACGGCCCGGTACCCGCCGCCCGCCTGCGGCGCAGGCCTTCGACCACATAGCCAAACACGGTCGCGGGGCGGCCCGGATCCTTCAGGTCCGCCTGCACGGCGGGGGTGTCGAGGCGGAACTGTCCGGTTTCCTCGTTGATGTTATAGCCCCCTTCCGTGATCGTCATGCTGACGATGCGCGTATGCGGATCCGCAAGGCGGGTCAGCACGGCTTCGGGATCGGCGGGAGCCAGCAGGTATTCACGCAGCGCCCCGATGATGGAGACCGCGCGCCCCCCGTCCGCCGCGACTTCCGTCAGGGAATACAGGCAGTCCTGCTGTGTGAAGGCATGGGCCTTGGCCTCGCCACGCGCGCCACCACCCAGCCCCACGCCCACGATGCCCCACTGTGCCTGCCCCGGCAGGGCGAGGCATCTGTTGACGTACCATGCCTCATGCGCGCGAAAGAAGTTGCCGACACCAAAATGAACGATCCCTCGCCCTACGTCCTCCCGCCTGTAACGCAGCGGCTGGACGCTGGCAGGAAGGTGATTCAGGGTTTTTTCGTTCAGCATGGTGTCTTTTGCACTCCTTGGTTGTGGTCTCAGACCCCGTTCTGTCGCATCACGACCTTATCGGTGGAAGCAGGCTCGAACGAAGCCTCGGCCAGGAATGGATGACCCGAAAGCGGAAATGCCCCGTCATCCGTCTGCCCGTTTGACCAGATGTTACGCACGGCCAGCCGCATGTCCGCATGCAGCAGCCCGATAGCGAAACGCATGACAGGGGTCCAGTGTTCCCCCTGCCGTTCCAGTTCGTCCAGGATATCGCGCATTCCGTCATCGGGCAGCGTGCGCCCGCGACGGGACGCCGCCAGCGCATTACAGCGATCGGCCATCTGGCCCAGTATGCGCGCCAGCATGTCACGCTCCTGCTGCAGGATATCGCCCGTCCGGGCGGTTTCCCCTTCCACCGCCGCGCGTGAAATGAAGATGGCGTCCGAACGGATCCGGCGCAGTAGTCCGGGCAGGCGCATCACCAGCGGATCATGCCGCGCCAGTGATCCGGGATGTTCGACCTCCGCCTCCTGCACGCCGTCATTGATGTCCTGCAGCAGGGAACGGCACATCACATCCACCGTACCCAGCGCATCATGGTCGGGATGCTGGTGCAGCGCCGCAGACAGCAGGTCGGACAGGCGGCGCAGCAGGCTTGCGGCATTACCCAGCACTTCACGCCGCGCCTCATTGCGCAGCACGAAAAACGAGACCGCGAACGACACGACAACCCCCGTCATGATCGAGGCGATACGCTGCAGCGGCCTTGAGAACGGTTCCCCCGTGGCGGGAAACAGCAGCACGACCATGAGCGTGACAATGGCCACCCGCATCTTGGGCCGCAGCGCCACCAGCACCGCCAGCGGCATGAGCATGACCCAGAACACCATGCCGACCGACAGCGCGCACCACTGTTCCAGCGCGATGGCCGACATGCCCGCCGCCGCCCCGATCAGGGTGCCGACGATCTGTTCACGCCCGGTGGACAGTGTCTGGGTCAGGCGCGTCTGGGTAATGACGATGACCGACGTGATCAGCGCCCAGACCGGTTCATCCAGATGGATGATGGTGGCGACAATACCCGACAGGATGAGCGAGACGTTCATCCGCACGACCTGCCGCCACGTTCCCCGCCGCATGATGGAAAGCAGCAGGTTCTTCAGGCGTTCACGCATACGGTTCAGTGCCCGGCGCCATCCGGCAGGGGAAAGGGCACCCAGCGCAGGCCATCGGAATTCTGCACCAGGAACAGCACGGTCTTGCGGTGCTGGGTCCGCGCGGTGTCAAGCTGGCGCCGCAGGTCGGCAGGCGTGTTCACGGCCGACTGCTGCACTTCGGTCACCACGTCACCGGGGCGCAGGCCGCGTTCGGCTGCCGGGCTGTCATCGGTCACGCCAGTAACCAGCACGCCCTTCTGCCCTTCCGCCATATTGTATTTCTGGCGCGCGATATCATCCAGGTCACCCACCGTGAAGCCCATGCCGGTAATGGCCATGCTACCCTGTGCCGGTTTTTTCGCGGGCGGGTTGGCGCCATCGGCCTTGTCGGTCTTTTCCTCGGGCAGGGCGCCGATGGTGATGGCGACATTCATCTGCTGGCCCTTACGCCAGATCCCCAGATGGGCCACGCTGCCGCCCGCAAGTTCGGCCACAAGGCGCGGCAGGGCGCGGCCATCGATTTCCTTGCCATTCAGGCTCTGGATCACGTCGCCGGTCTGCAGGTGGGCCACCGCCGCCGGTCCCTTTGGCTCCACCCCCGCGATCAGTGCGCCATGGGGGCTTTTCAGGCCCAGCCCATCGGCGATTTCCTGCGTCACGTCCTGAATGCGCACGCCAATCCACCCGCGCGTGACACGGCCATGGCGGCGAAGCTGTTCGATGATGCCCTGCGCCTCGGCGGAAGGAATGGAAAAGCCGATCCCGATCGACCCGCCCGAAGGTGAGAAGATGGCAGTGTTGATGCCGATCACTTCCCCATGCAGGTTGAACAGCGGGCCGCCGGAATTGCCCTTGTTGATGGGCGCATCGGTCTGGATGAAATCATCATACGGACCCTGTTCGATATTGCGCCCGCGTGAGGAGACGATGCCCGCCGTCACCGTGCCCGACAGGCCGAACGGGTTACCGATCGCCAGCACCCAGTCTCCCACGCGCGCATGGTCGCTGTCACCAAAGGGCACGGCGGGCAGCGGCTTGGGACTGTCCACCTTCAGCACCGCAAGGTCGGTGCGGTCGTCATGGCCCAGCAGTCGCGCCTTGAGCACGGTATTGTCCTGCAGCGTAATGGTGATCTGGTCGGCATGGCGCACGACGTGGTTGTTGGTCACGATCACGCCCGATGGGTCGATGATGAAGCCCGAACCCAGCGCCTGCATCTTGCGCGGCGGGGCATTGGGGCTGTCCTGCCGGTTCATGAAATCGTGGAAGAATTTCTCGAACGGCGACCCTTCGGGGAAATTGGGCACCTGTGGCGCGCTGTCGCCGTCGTCGCCATCATCATCGTCCTCACCGGGCCGGACCATCTCGGTGGTGGATACATTGACGACGGCGGGCAGCAGTCTGGCCGCAAGGTCGGCAAAGCTATCGGGCATGTTCCGCCCCTCGCCCGGCAGGCGCAGGGGCGGTGTCGTGGCCGCAGGGGCCGTGGCGGCAGGTGCTGCCGCGGCCGGGGCGGGATCAGCCGCGCACGCGGCATGCCCCCCAAGGGCCGTAACCAGCCCCATGGCAAGGCAGGATCGGGAAAAGGCAGCGGCACGAAAGGACATGGGGCTCATATATCCTGCTGAACGGGGTCTGACGCATTACCCTATATCACGCCCTTCACGCACGCGGAAACCACGGCCTCAGTTCCGGCATAACGGTGCATTCGCCGGCAGGCCACCCGATGCCGATGGCGTGGGCCTGCGGGCCGCCACACGGGCGCGTTCGCGGTTGCGCGCTACCCACAGCAGCACCAAGAACCCCACCCCATTCACCACCACCTGCATCACCCAGCCCGTGCCGAAACTGGTCAGCACCAGCCGCCCGTACAGGTCCACCAGCGTGCCCGCCGTAAAGATTTCCAGCGAATGCCGCCCGAACAGCGCCATAAGCTGGCCACCGCGCGTCCCCGCCAGCACGGTGGCCCGCGACGAGGACTGCACCAGGTAGAACAGCGCCAGCACATCCAGCAGCCGCCACGGGGCAAGGATCATCTTGTCCGGCACCGCCATGCCGACGGGCCGCAGGTCGGCAAAGCCCCAGTCCGTCCATGGAAAGGACTGCACGAAGGAAAAGACCAGATACAGCCCGCACACCGCCGCCAGCACGCGCGAACGCGGCAGGCTGCCATCATGCCGTCCGGCCACCCGCGCCCCGCACACCCCCAGCACGAACAGGAACTGCCACGCCAGCGGGTCGAAATACCATCCATCCGGGTCAAGCCAGTTGGGAAAGTTCAGGCGCGGGTCATAATTGACCAGCAGCCAGACCGCCCCGCTCAGCCCCAGCACCACGGGCGTCCCCACCCCGCGCAGCAACGCGTATAACGGCGCGAATCCCAGCAGCAGCACGATATAAAGCGGCAGGATGTTCAGGTTACCCGGCAAGGCCTGCAATGACAGCACCCGCCATGCGGAATCCAGCCCGTGGGCCAGTTCGGGTTCAAGGAAATCAACCGGCACCGGCCAGAAATGCCGCCATATGCGGATGGTGGAAATGCACACCACCACCATCGCCATCTGAAACACATAAAGCTGCCAGCACCGCCGCCCGATCCGCGCCAGCACCGACGTGACCGGCTGCTTCCTGCCAAACGCACGGCCATAGGCCAGCCACGAGGCATAGCCCGCCAGCAGCACGAACACCTCCGCCGCATCGGCAAAACCGACATTGCGCATGGTGAAACGGTTCAGCACATTCTGCGGGATATGGTCGATGCACATCATGAGCAGCGCTACCCCGCGCAGCGCATCAATCCGGTGATCGCGCCGGTGGGGTACTGTCCCCTGCGATATGGAAATGCCCATCGTGTCCCCTGTCCGCCTGAACGATGCACAAAATGGCTGCAACCATTGTGGCGCAGCGAGCGTAAAGCAGCAAACCGCACAGCCTGCCATTCCCCCCATGGCAGGGATGCCCCGCATGCCGGGCATGACACACGACCGGCATGCGGGTGGGTGCCCACCGTTTCATGACTCGACCACCATGGGCCGCCCCTTCTATACCCGCACGGGCCAGATAGGCAGACAGCAGGGAGCGCACAACCATGACCAGTCCCGACAGGGCAACCATCGAAACCGTGCTGCAACGCGTGCGCACCGCGGATCACGCCATCAGTGTTGCGGATATGGGCAGCCTGGATGCCTTCATGGTGCGTGATGGCGTCCTGCATGTCGCCATCGCGACCGACCGCACGCGGGCGGGATCGCTGCAGCCGCTACTGCCCGAACTGGAACGTGCCCTTGTTGGCGCGGTTCCCGGCTGCACGGCGGCCAGTGTCATCCTGACCGCGCATCGCACCACACCGGCAGCCCCGGTGCCACAGGCGGCGCCTGCCGCCGCTGGCGGCGGGCATCGTCCCCTCAACCTTGGGGGCAAGACGCCAAAGGCCGCGACCGGCCCGCTGCCGCCGGGCGTGGGCGTGGTCATTGCCGTGGCCTCGGGCAAGGGCGGCGTTGGCAAATCCACCACCGCGGTCAACCTTGCGGTGGGCCTGGGGCTGGAGGGACTGAAGGTCGGGCTGCTGGACGCGGACGTGCATGGTCCCTCCCTGCCGCGCATGATGGGTGTTGGCAACCAGCCCGAAGTGCGCGATGGCCGCCTGATCCCGCCGCACAAATGGGGCATCAGCGCCATGTCGATCGGCATGCTGGTGGATGAAAGCAAGGCCATGATCTGGCGCGGGCCGATGGTCATGGGGGCCATCGGGCAGTTGCTGGGTGATGTGGAATGGGGCGCGCTGGACGTTCTGGTAGTGGACATGCCGCCGGGTACGGGGGATGCACAACTGACACTGGCGCAGAAAACCGCGTTGGCCGGTGCCGTCATCGTCTCCACCCCACAGGATATCGCCCTGTTGGACGCGCGGCGCGGTGTTGCCATGTTCGAGAAGATGAACGTGCCGGTGCTGGGTGTCGTGGAAAACATGTCCTATTTCTGCTGCCCTAACTGCAACCACCGCACCGAACTGTTCGGCCATGGCGGGGCAAAGGCGGAAGCGGAAAAGATGGGTGTGCCGTTCCTGGGTGAAATCCCGTTGCTGGCCGATATCCGCGCCAGTGCCGATAATGGCGCACCGATTGTGGTCGCCGCCCCCGACAGCCCGGCGGGACAGGCCTATCGCACGCTGGCCCACACGGTTGGTGGGGCGCTGCGACGCCTGCTGGAACAGAAGAAGAAGGCCGCACGCCAGGCGGGGCAGTAAAAAGCAATAAAAGTTTCTGGACGCCGCCTTTTTTCAAAAAGGCGGCGTCTTTCGAAGCTTTTTAGGAAAAAGCTTCACCAAAAAC
>NZ_JBXAYQ010000037.1:0-27200 GCF_057359305.1 Komagataeibacter ossonobensis
GAACAAAACCAAACTGCTGGATTGGCTTATCTCCCTTGAAGCCCGAAAGCCAGCTCTGTTTTATGGCGGCGCGTTTTATATATGCCTGTGCATATCCAACATGTTTGCCGAATACAGGGAAGAAGTCTCACGCCTGAAATCGTCAATACATATTCACTGGCATCATAAAAGTTAAGATCAGTCTTTTTTACAGTCTGGTTTGGGTATGATGGCGTTTTTTATAAAGATACCAGCCGGAATGTAGCCTTGCTTCCCGGTTCCTGTTTGGTGAAATGCAGGTCGTTATGCCCTGCGTGATCCGAGACTGCCAAATCATGCTGCTGTTGTATCCTGATCGTCAATGATTTTTGGGACCGCATCGGACGACAGATTGTCCAGCAGGACAGCAGCAGCCTTGAGAAATCACTGACTCGGCCGGCTGCCAGGTGAAGGCAGACAGGGTGTCCCTGACCATTGCACCACGTGGCGTTTTGAGTTCAGGCTGCCCCTCTCAGGTGTGCGATATGGTGCAATGAGATCGCTATCCGGTGAATTTTCAGGTGCGTCGTATCATTAGGCGCCTTGATCTGCCTATTCCGTCAAGACAGCAGAAATCCGGTCGAAAATTTTCAGCCAACTCCAGCGAATGAAGCGATTGATTATACAGCATTTTACGGAAACCATATGTTTCCGGCGCATCTTCCATTGAAGCCTATTATGGATCAGATGGACGATTTCTCTCAGAACATGGCGGTCATTCACCCGCAATGTCCGATGTGCCAGAGGAAAAACGGCTCAATCCACGCCATCTGACTTTCAGGCAGAAAAAAACAGGTCACTCACTGGTCTGCCTCCATGCAAACCTGTGGTCACCAATCGTTATTCAGTTCAATAAATTAATGGGGCCTGATCCTAATACTTCCATCGATTTTGATGGCTGGTATAAGCCCCTCGAATCTCATTTGCTTCATATTCTCCCAATGTAATATTGTGCAAAATATAAAAATTACGGTAATTTTCACTAACGTGAGGACGAAAGCATAACGTAATCGCAAATAAGTTTACTATGCTCAATAAAATAATAACAAAAAACTTGGGCATGTACTGTCTTGTCATAATATATGATTTATGCTTTTTGAACATTTTATGCCCCTCAATTTTAATACAATATATTTGTCCCATATGACCAAAAAACTGTAATCCCCATCAATATGACAAAAAATAATCCTATGGAAATATTACGCGCCATCTTGTTCATATCCATGAGACATGCATAGACAATCATGAAAAAGAATGGATTCGCCATAATTATTCTATGAATAGACATAAGACTGGAAGAAAAGGCAAACATAAATATAACGAATAACGTCGTTGCCTCAACATACAGCTTTTTCTGGAAGCCCTTATATATAACGAACATATCCAGAATTGCAGATATAACCGAATTTATATGGCTTCTATTTTGAATCTGATAGAGCATCCAATATCCAGGAATATGAAACCTCCGGTTCCATCCAATCTGGATATGGGAAAAAGCCAAGCTATCACCAGTCAAATAATAAAGATAAATCATAAATAGTGACAGACCAGCTCCACCCGCCGTCAAGAGCAGTAGCGTATTCACAATAGACGGAACCAATTTGTCCAGTTGTCTATCGGGCAACCTGGCCTTGCCTGCCTGTCGCCATTCATTGAAAAAATAAAATGCAGAAAAAACTATGACACAAAAAATACCTGTAGGGCGGCTAAGACACAGTAAAAATGCCCATAGGCTGGCCATGTACAGGCGATTATTTAGTAATGACCAAGCCATTCCCATAAGGAAAAGCCCGAACATACATTCGGTATATTGTATTCTTAGCCATAAAGTCGGGGGGAAAGTCAAAAAAAAGAGAATATAAATTCGGAAATCAACAGGTCCATATTTTTTATTTTGATATAGGTAACATAGATACGCCAAAAAAGGCAGAAGAAGAGCGTTAATTACTATACCTGCATTGGGCATTGATAACCCCGTCAGATATATAACGCCCTTCATTGCCAATGGGAAAGCCGGGAAAAATGCCCAATTGGCCTGCCCTAACCAATAAGGCGCAAGCGTTGGCGCCCGATCATATCCTTGCTGAATAATCCGCCCATATGCGTTGGCACAATCCCACTGACAGGATGCTGTCCCTATGCCCCCATATGGCAAGTCCAATAACGCTATAATTCCCAGCACCACCACATGGACAAGCAGAATATATGGAAAAATCTTGTTTTTCACTAGGTTCTCACTAACCAAGCAAGCATATCAAGCAGGCGCAGGAAATATAAACATCAGCTTACCAAACTGTTTTCAATAGACAGTGAAAGTAACCTGAACATTTCTCTAGCGGTACGTGTTCCGACATTTCCGAGACGGATAATTAATATCAGGACGCAGAAACAGAAGGTAATTTACGTTTCTTTGTCCGGAACATATGGTGCGCAATCATCTGCCCGAACTGGATCAGCACCTTGCGGCCCATCTTGCTTTCCCCTTCATGACGTGACCGGAAAACAAATGGCAGTTCAATCACGCGCGGAGCGGTTTTCTGTACCATCAGCAGGTCAAGAAGGATCTTGAATCCCGTACCCGACAGGTCGCATACCGATCTGACAAACAGATCACGCCGCACAGCGAAAAAGCCACTCATCGGGTCGCTGACCTTCACGGGCAGGCATAGCTGCGCGATCCGGATACCTGCATTGGACAGGAACAGTCGCCACCAGTTGGCCAGGCCACTATTGTCGCCACCTTCCACATGCCGACTGCCGATCGCCACATCGTAACCCTGGTTCTGGATGGCATCGAACATCTGGCCCAGCAGCCGTTCGTCATGCTGCATGTCGCCATCCATCACCGCCACGACCGGCGCCGATGATGACAGAATTCCCTCGATCACGGCAGAAGACAGGCCACGACGTCCCATCCGCAGAATGCCACGTACCCGGCTGTCTGCCTGCGCCAGTCGCCAGACTTCATCTATGGTGCCGTCGGGGGAGGCATCGTCAACGAAGATCAGTTCCCAATCGAGATGCACCAGAGCCTGATCCACCGCGTGAAACAGGGAGGCGACATTTCCACGTTCATTATAGCACGGGATGATGATGCTCAGGACCGGCCCCGGTCGGGATATACCTTTTTCATGCGACTCAGACTGCGAGGGGACTGAAGAAGCTTGCATGGTCGGTAAAAATTCCTAGGGCTTTACATGAATGGCGATGCGGCAGGACGTGCCGCAGGCAGTCCCTCATTCCAAGGGATCATGCGTAAAGGATTTCCTCTACGGCTGCAATATAAGCGGATATGCCGCCTGAAACGAAAACAGGCCAGTTACCAAACGGCAACCGGCCTGCGAATCTGGTCGGAGTGAGAGGATTCGAACCTCCGGCCCCTGCGTCCCGAACACAGTGCTCTACCAGGCTGAGCTACACTCCGTTGCAGGCCGCTATACAGGGCTGCTGCATTTAAGGCAAGGGGATAGATGAAAGAATTACAGCGTACTGACCCTGTCGCGTGCATCCGCCTGCACCGGCAGGGCCGCCAGCGCTGTCATAAGGGTTGCGACATCAGGCACCACCGCAAACAGGTTCCGCGCGGAGGGAGAGGCAAACCCATCCGTGATACAGGCATCCACCATGGCCAGCAGCGGATCAGCCCAGCCCGCCACGTTGACGATATAGATCGGCTTGTCATGCTGGCGCAGCTGTCGCCATGTCATGATCTCGATCGTCTCGTCAAAGGTGCCAAGGCCACCGGGCATCACCACAAAGGCATCGGACTGCGCGAACATGCGCGCCTTGCGGTCATGCATGCTGTCGGTCACGGTCAGGTCGGTCACACCTTCATGCATGATCTCACGCGAATGCAGGAAGGCGGGAATGATTCCCGTCACAGCCCCGCCCGTGGCCAGGACAGCATCCGCCACGGTGCCCATCAGGCCTACATGCCCGCCGCCATAGACCAGCCTGATCCCGGCCTGCCCCAGCGCCGTACCCAGCGCGCGCGACTGCGCCGCGTATTCCGGCCGGGAGCCGAAACGTGATCCACAAAAAACGGCAACAGATGAAATCTGCATCTATCCAGCTCAGCTCCCCACAGGACTATCGACCCGCCACGCCACTCAGCGCGGCAGGAATTTCAACATAATGGTTACACCCACACCCGCCAGCGTGAACAGGGCGGATACCAGAAACAGCGCCCCATATCCCATTGTCTGGATCACCAGCCCCAGCAGGGGACCGGACAGGCCCACAGCGATATCAAGGAACACGGAAAAGGCCCCAAGTGCCGCCCCCCGGTTTTCCGGTCCCACACGCGCCACCGCCAGCACGCCCATGGCCGGAAACACAAGCGAGAAACCTGCCCCCGTCAACGCGGCACCCAGCGCGGCACCCGTAACCGAAGAACACTGCCACAATACGCACAGCCCCAGCGTTTCCACCAGCAGCGACACGAACGTGACAACCAGACCGCCGCGCCGGTCGATCTGCCGGGCGAACAGGAACCGCATCATCACGAATGTCAGGCCGAATCCGGTCAGCGCGGTTGCCGCCCCGCTCCAGTTATTATGGGCGTAGAATAGCGCAAGACAGGCCGAAATCGTCCCGAATCCGACAGACCCGCAGGCCAGCACCATTCCATGCGGCAGCACACGCCTGAAAACGGCATGGAATGGCATCGGCGGCGCCTTGCTGGGCACGGGCGGCACGGGGGCATATTGCCGCGCCAGCACGAAACCGAACAGGGTCAGCCCCGCTGACAGCAGTCCCACAACCGTAAGGCCCCCATATGGCAGCGGCAGTCCCGACAGGATCTGCCCGATGGGCGCCCCAAGGGCGATGCCCCCATATGAGGTCACACCATTCCATGATATGACCTGCGCCGTGCGGGCCGCACCGACACGCCCGATATTCCACATGATGGCGCCCGTGGCCGTCCAGCTTTCGCCAATGCCCAGCAGGATGCGGCTTGCAATCAGCAGCACCACGGACAGGGCCGCGAAATGCAGCAGCAGTCCCGACAGCATGAGCGCCGCACCCGACAGGGTACACACCGCAAGGCCAACCACCACCGTGGGTTTCGCCCCCCGGCGATCCGCCAGCCGCCCGGCACCCGCGCGGGAGGCAAAGGTGGCAAGGTACTGCACGGACACCGCCAGCCCCGCCAATACCGTGTTATAGCCCAGAACCTGATGCACAAAGACCGGGATGACCGCCATCGGCAGGCCAATATCAATGTAACACAGAAGATTGAACAGCACGACGGGCAGTATCCGCCGTGTGGGAGACCCCGATGCAGCCTGCGGCCCGGTCATGATACGCATAAACTCCGTAATGAAAAACAAGCGCCCCGATCAAACGCGGATACCAGCAATACCGTCCGTCCCACAAAATCACTGTGGAGCAAAAGCACCATAGGGCTTATGGAAAAACCTGAAAAAACCAACCCATGGCCATTCGTTCCCGCACGACTGCCCTGTGCGGGATGCATGCAAGCGTGATCTGGAAGGATTCAGGACCCCATGACACAGTCGCCCAAACCGGATGCCGGTGGCTATACAACCGTTTCCAGCCGTACTGCCTATGAAAATCCATGGACCCGCGTGCGTGAGGACATCATCATCCGTCCCGGCGGCAAGCAGGGACTGTACGGCGTGGTGGAACGGGAGGATTTTGTCGTGATCCTGCCGCTATGGGACGGTCCGGAAGGGCCGCGCGTCACACTGATCCGCCAGTACCGCTATCCCATTGGCAAAAGGATGTGGGAACTGCCCATGGGCATGTGGGAACACCGTCCCGATGCCACACCCGAAGAGGTGGCGCGGGGCGAACTGCGTGAGGAAACCGGCCTGATCGCCGGACAGATGCGCGATGCGGGCCTGATGCACCAGGGGGCGGGCTACACCACCCAGAAAGGCCGGGCCTTTCTTGCCACCGGCCTGCAACAGGGCCAGCACCAGCGTGAGGAAACGGAGGAGGACATCACCACCCACACCGTCACGCTGAAGGAAATGGAAGCCATGATCGTGGACGGGCGCATCACCTGCATGGTCACGATCGCGGCATTCGGCCTGATCCGGGCGCATGGCTGGATCTAGGTCTGCTGACACGCCGACTGAAAGACTGTTTGAAAAGTCAGATCATGACAATGCCTTAAAATCAAAAGACGTTTTTTGGTGAAGCTTTTTTCAAAAAGCTTCAGGGAATGCCGCCTTTTTGGAAAAAGGCGGCACCCGAAAACTTTTATTATTTTTGATCAATAAATTGTTTTCAAACAGTCCTCAACGGCGGAGTGGCGTCAGGTAACGTTCCAGATTGACGCGCAGCGGCATGAGATAGGTATTGCCACCCGCCTGCGCCACCGTGTCCATCATCTGACGTGCAAAAGCGATGTTGGCGTCCAGTGTCGGATCGAAATCATGGGGGAAAATGACGTGATTCGTCGTTTCCCAGTATGAACGTGACCTGGGGCCAATCACGGGGGAAATACCCCAGAACACGTTTTCCCCATGCAGCCAGTTCATGCACAGGTCCAGCATGCGCATGTCAAAAATGGGCTGGGTGAAGAACCCCGCCGCGCCGGCTTCCTTCTTGCGCGCGATGGACTCCATTTCCTTGTACGGTGCACGGCGGTACGGATCGAACGCGGCATAGACCGTAAGATGCGGCGCCTCACGCCGGTAGCGGGCGATCACACTCTCGCTGGTATTGGGATAGGTGCGGTGCTTCAGGTCCGATGGCGGATCGCCCTTGACCACCAGTACCTCATGCAGGTCCGGGTCATCCACACCCGGCAGTGGCGCGTCCGGCGCAATGTCGATGGCGCGGATATGGGGAACAACGCGGGGGAAAACCGGGCGGATCAGGGCAGCCGCCTCCCAGCTGCGCAGGGGAAAGCGCAGCAGGTCGGGAATATTGATCATCTGCGCATCAGGAAACAGCCGGCTGACATCCCCCGCATCGCGCAGCAGCGTTTCCCGGTCACGCGGGATCAGTTCAACGGAAATCAGCGTCATGTGTTTTCTCCTGTCTGCGGCGGGGCGTTCAGCCCGCCCGTCCTTCCACCAGTGTCCGGGCCGCATCAAGGGTGTTGCGCAGCAGGCAGGCAATCGTCATGGGACCGACACCACCGGGCACGGGCGTAATCAGGCCCGCGCGCTTTACGGCTTCATCAAACTTCACATCACCCACCAGCCGGGTCCTGCCATTGGGTAACGTGACACGGGAAATACCGACATCGATCACCGTGGCCCCCGGCTTGATCCAGTCGCCACGCACCAGTTCGCGCACACCCGTCGCCACCACCACGATATCGGCCTGCCGGGCAAGGGATGCGGTATCGCGCGTATCAATATGGGCCACAGTCACGGTGCAGCCCTCACGCAGCAGCAGTTCCGCCATGGGACGACCGACCAGGTTGGATGCCCCGATCACCAGCGCGTCCTGGCCACGCATGTCGCCCACGTAGTGACGCAGCAGCAGCAGGCAGCCCAGCGGCGTGCAGGGCACGATGCCCGGCAGCCCCAGCGCCAGCCGCCCGGCATTGACCACGCCCAGGCCATCCACGTCCTTTTCGGGAATGATCGCATTGGTAACCGCTACCGGGTCCAGCCCGTTGGGCAGCGGCAACTGCACAAGAATGCCATGGATTTCGGGATCGACATTCAGCCGTTCGATCAGACCCAGCAGTTCCTTCTGCGATGTGGTGGCGGGCAGCATGTGCATGAACGACCGCATGCCCGCGCGATGGGTCTGCAGCGCCTTGTTGCGCACATACACCTCGCTGGCAGGATCATTGCCCACCAGCACCACCGCAAGGCCCGGCGTAATGTGATGCCGGTCATAAAAGGCGCTGACATCGGCGGCGATATCCTGCGTCATGCGGGCCGCGAAGCCCTTGCCGTCAATCAGGCGCGCGGCATGGGGTTCCTGCGCATCGGCTACTGCTGGACCGGTCATCATCCCTCCGGAAACGAACGTGGCGATGCCAGCAGATAAGGCAAGAAACCATGGCGCGACAATCATCACCCGCCGTTTTTCTGGCTCATGCGGTAAAAAAACCGGCTTTTTCGCCTTTGGCGCACAAAAAAGGCCGGGACACTACTGCCCCGGCCCGCGCCGCCATCGCGTGATGGTGGATGGTGTTACTGGTCGTCTTCGTCGGTGCTGGTCGTATCGGAATCATCGCTGTTGGGGCTGACGGCCACAAAGACGCTCTGCCCGTTACGCACAACCCGCAGCAGGACGGAATGATTGGCCTGCAGGGCCTGACGGATGGCGGAAACCGTGGCGCGCGGGTTTTCCACCGGCACTTCGCCCACGGACTGAATGACGTCACCCGCATGGATCCCGGCCTGTTCGGCAGCGGAACCGGCCTGCACGTCACTGACCACCACACCGCGTATGTTTTCCTCCAGCCCAAGCTGCTGGCGCAGGTCAGGCGTCAGGGGCGCCAGCGTTACACCCAGTTTGGGCCCCTTATCCGCATCATGGGAGGTATCACCCACCGTGCCATCGGCCGTGCCCCCCTTGCCCAGGCTGGAAATCAGGACACTGGCGGTCTGCGGCTTGTTGTTGCGCAGGTAGGCAATCGTGGCCTTGGTGCCCGGCACGATGGTCGCCACCTTGACCGCCAGCGTATGCGGCGTATCGATGGGCTGGCCATTCAGTGCGGTAACAACATCCCCCGCCTTCAGCCCCGCCTTTTCCGCGGGACTACCCGAACTGACGCTGGCCACCAGCGCGCCGGTTGCCGGCGTGCCGGAAGGCGACGGCTTCATGCCCAGCGCACTGGCCATGGACGGCGTGATCGCCTGCGCCGTGACGCCAAGGTAACCACGGGTGACATGACCGGTCTTTTCAAGCTGGTCGACAATGTTCTTCACGGTATCGGACGGAATGGCGAACCCGATCCCGATCGACCCACCGGAGGGTGACAGGATGGCGGTGTTCACACCCACCACCTTGCCATCCTGCGTGAACAGTGGACCACCGGAGTTGCCACGGTTGATCGGGGCATCGACCTGAATGAAGGAATCATATGGACCATCACCGATGTCACGGCCACGGGCCGAGACGATACCGGCCGTGACCGTACCGCCAAGACCGTAGGGATTACCCACGGCAACGACCCATTCACCCGGTTCGACCTTGTCCGAATCCCCCAGTTCGATGAAACGCAGCTTGCCCGATGGCGAGACCTTGAGAAGGGCTATATCCGTCTTGGAATCACGCCCCACGATCTTGGCGGGCAGCGCCGTGCCGTCATCCAGCGTCACGGTAACCTTGGTCGCACCCTTCACCACGTGGTTGTTGGTCACGACATACCCGTCGGGTGAGATGACAAAGCCCGAGCCACGGGCCTCCACGGTATGATGGGCCTGCTGCGGCATCATCTGGAAGGGAAAGGGAAACGGGAAGCCACCGGGCATGCCGCCCTGCCCGCCGTCCTCGCCCATATCCGCGTCCTTGATCCGCGCCGTGATGGACACAACGGCCGGTTTGACCTGTTTGACGAGGTTGACGAAATTCGGCAGCTGCTGGATCTGGGTGTCAGGGTGGATCACCCCGCTGTCTTCCGCCCGCGCAAGGGGAGCCGAGAGCAGGCATCCCCCCATGACGGTGCTGGCCACAAGTGTCGCCAGCAGCCGGCTCTGGCGCCGACGGGGGGAAAGGGTGTTCGACCGCGATACGTCTGACATGGCATCCCTGAACATGGTTGTCCTGCTGAAATCTCGAAACGACGGACGGGACCGACCGCCGGGGCTTACAGTCCCATTGCCTGCATTGTGCCGCAAGACAGCCGACCCGTGTTATACCGTTGCATGACAAATAGGTTAGGCACGCAGGCGCTGGAAAAAATTCCGTAGCAGCTGCCCCGCCTCACGTTCGCGCACGCCGCCCACGGTTTCGGGGCGATGCAGGCAGCGCGGCTGCGCGAACAGGCGCGGGCCATGTTCAACACCGCCGCCCTTGGGGTCATAGGCCCCGAACACGATCTTCCCCATCCGGAAATGCGTGGCCGCGGCGGCGCACATCGGGCAGGGTTCCAGCGTGACATACAGCGTGCAGTCCGCGAGGCGCTGCCCGCCACGCTGCACGCTTGCCATGCGCATGACCTGCATTTCCGCATGGGCGGACGGATCGCCCCATTCCTCCACCCGGTTGCCCGCGCGCGCCAGCAGCATCCCGTCCGGGCCGGACAGCGCGGCCCCCACCGGAACCTCGCCACGGTCGGCGGCCGCACGGGCTTCCTCCATCGCGATATCCATGAAATGCGCCGGCACGGGACGTGAACGTGTCATACGCATACGATAGCAAGCCCCCCTTTACCCGCAAGACCAACCGGCCACGCCGTACAATTGTCCATGACCAGCCATTTTTTTATGGATTGGCACAACTACAGCCTGACAGTATCGTTTCACACAAGTGACAGTTGGCAAAGAAACCCCACTGGCACCATGGCAGATCGCAACAGGCCAATCCCGTCCCGGATCATATACCCATCCGGGGTATGGATGACCGCACTGGGAGTAAGGTGATGCATACGCTCACGCTTGTTCTTGCCACTGCCGCCATTGTGGCGGGGATGGCCGCGTCAGACGACCTGCGCCGCGCACCGCAGGCCAACGAGACCTGTGTCCTGACCTGCATGCTGCGGTCAGATCCACACTGACAACCCGCTTTTCCACGCTGGAATCCGGTCAGACATGGATTGTGGCATGGAAAATAACAAAGTTGTTTCGGGCGTCACCTTTCTTCAGAAAGGTGACGTTGCCTGAAGGTTTTAACAAAAAGCTTCACCAAAAACTTCTTATGGTTTTGATGCCTCATGGCCGATCGATAGGTAACGCCGTGTAAAGGCTGTCACCATATTGCCTTTACACACCACGATTTCAGCAGTTTCTGAAATCAGGCGCCACCATGGCAGGCTGTTCCGCGTCCTGTCTGGCCCATTCCGGGGTCTCACCCGCCCTGTCGGACGGGGCGGGTACAGGCATGGGCAATTCATTGACTGTCACGATACGCCACCCCTCTGGCAGGCGTTCAATCACGCTCAGCGCCAGGTTCTGGATGGAAAAATGCAACGCCGTTTCCGCATGGATGCGCAATGCATGGGCCAGTGCCGCGCGAATGGCGCCCCCGTGACTGACCACCACCATGTCCTGCCCCGCATGTTCGGCTGCCAGACGGTCAAGGCACGCACCCACACGGGCACAGACCTGCACCATGCTTTCGCCATCCGGCGGCAGTTCGGTCGCGCTGACGGACCAGAAAGGATGCGCGGGCAGGCTCAGCCTTTCTGGCAGGGTATCATGCGTAATGCCGTGCCATTCGCCCATGGACTGTTCGGTCAGGCCGGGTTCCACCTGCCATTCATGCGGGCCATAGCCCGCCTGCTGGATGGCACGCGCCGTCTGCTGTGTGCGTGACAGGGGGGATGTGAACCATAGCGCCGGATGCGGCAGGCGACGCGCCAGGGCTTCATACATCCAGCGCTGGGCCACAAGGCTGTCCGGGCACAGGGGCACATCCATCGCGCCATACAGCCGCATGCGGGCATTCTGTTCCACCAGTGCATGACGGATCAGCCAGAATCGGGTCACCCCTTTCTGTAACTGGGGGGTATCAAGAAAATTGCCGTGGTTGGTCTGTATGCTCACGCTGGACATCCATTGAACGGGTAGGTCATGAAATTCATGCAGGCAGAATGGCCCGCGCCTGCCAGCCACGCGGCAGGTAGGTCTGTACCGGTGCCGCCGTGCTAAGCTGCGACCAGTGCCGCAGGATCAGGCTGATCTTGTCAAGAATCCGCCCGACATTACGCACTTCGCGCCGCAGGCGCTCGGTCGGGTCCATGCCTTCATGTGATGGCTCCCCCGCAACCAGCCGGGCGCCTGCGGAAATACGCAATGCCCCCACGATCACACCGGGCCGGCCGGGATGCGCCAGCGGCACGGGCTGGCCTACATGGCACAGGACGCTGGCAAGGGCCGCATCGGGATCATCAGGTCGGATCAGGCCGGACAGGTCGGTATTGAGCCACGCATACAGCCGCCGCGCATCCGGCAGGGCCAGCGGGTGGAAGGTCTCCACATCACTGCCCGGCGCCCGCACGAAAAAACAGATGATGGTCGGCAGCGTATCCCACGCATTGTCCATGGCCGCACGGTCGGGACGCACTGGGGGCAGGATTTCCAGCGCGGAATCCGCCATGATGCGGCTGGTGACGGCAGACAGGAAACCATGCAGCCGGTCATGGATCACCGCGCGGGGAATGCGGCTGATCGCGTCCATTTCCGCCAGTGCCGCGCACCAGCGCAGGATCAGGCCGATATTATGTCCCGCAGGCAGCCCGGCCACCGCCCTGCCCTGCGGCCATGCATGGCGATAGCTGTAGTCCCCCAGTCCCACGGGCACGGGATGCGGACCATCCAGCCTGCACCGTACCCCTGCGGGCAGCAGCAATGCCCCGCAGAAAGGCGGACCGGTAAAGAATTTGGATCCGGTGACCATGACCATCCAGCCCCGATCCAGATAATCCCGCACTCGCAGCGGGTCCAGCCGGGCCTGACAGGCATCCACCACTACGTCGGGACAATCTTCTGACCTGCCCACCGGCGCGCAGGCCAGTTCCAGCGCGGCCAGCCCCGGCGCCAGCAGCCCGGTCTTGGACAGATCCAGCCGGTGCAGCAGCACATGCCGATCCGCCGCGCGCATTTCATGGGTCAGGCGACACGTCTCGGCATCGACATCCGCCGCCGGACGCACATGGCCCGCCGCATCACGCATCGGCACATTCACCACCAGCGTATCGGTGGGAAAACCGGCGATGGGCGCCCCGCGTGTCACATGATGGCCAAGGGCGGTATCATTGGCGAAATGACACCCCATGGCGGCCAGAGGCACGCCGCTGCCGGTTTCCTCCGGCGCAAGCAAGATATTGCTGATGGGCCGACCACCGGGCGCCAGCGCAGCCAGCGCCAGCGCATACAGTTCGCAATCCGTGCCCGATGGAGCCAGAACGACCCCTTCATCCGCTTCAAGGCCGAAATGCGCGGCAATGCGGGCCTGTATATCGCCATCCAGCGTTCGCGCTGCATCCTCGCCCCGCCCGTGCAACGCACCGGCCAGCAGGGACAGACGCGCCGTCTCAGCCCCCGCGAAACCCCGTTCGGACAGCGATGATGCCGTGGAGGACGCAAAGGTGATGGCCCATGGCCGGGGCCGGTGCGAACAGCCGTAATGGTTCAGTCCCGTGACAGGGTCCACGGCCAGACGGGCGTCGCCGCCCGTGGCCATCAGGTTTTCGGTCGGGCCAAGGATGGGCCACAGGGCACACAGGGCGTCATGCAACGCGCCAAAGGCACACGGTCCGTCCGGCAATGACAGAGTGGGCTGCAAGGGTGCGAGGGCAAACCATATCTGTTGCAGGATCGTGGTGGAAGGCACCTGTGCCGCCGCCATCTGCGGTACCCATGCCGCCGGTGCATCCGCATCCGACCGGCCGGTATCAAGATACCAGAACAGGGCTGCCGTACGCGCGGCACAGAAGGCAGCACACAGGGCCCTGTGCGGCGCGATTTCCAGTAGCGGGGCCAGTTCCAGCGCGTGACGCAGGAAAAAGGCAGTTTTTTCCTGCTGCCCCTGCGCAGGCAGTCCCAGCACGATGGCCCCGCCGAGCTGGACATGAAACGGCAGGTCCAGCGTGGGATCCAGCATGATCTGCCGTTCGCCCGCAATCACCCGCAGGTCCGGTCGTTCCAGAACGCGCAGCAGTTCCTGCGTCAATGTGTGGGCGAACACCGTGTCACTTCCTTTTCCACGCTGTCAGGTGGCACGGTCCAGCCAGCCTGATCCATGATACGGCGCATATGCTCCGGTGGCATGGCCGTGGCTTGCACGGGCACATCCAGTGGCAGATGGATGCTCCGGCTCATAAGGTGTAGCGCCCCTGCGTCGCGTGCGCCATAGCGCGTGTCGCCCCGTATGGGACACCCGATCGCAGCGCAATGCGCACGGGCCTGATGGGTCCGTCCGGTTTCCAGAACCAGTTCCAGCCAGCTTATGGGCTGACCCGCGCCATCATGCCCCATCGCCCGTACGTGCCAGCGCGTCCGGGCGGGCTGACCACCGGTTTTTACCGGCTGCATCCGCCACTGCCTGCCCTGCTCCACCCGCGCAAGCGGTGTATCGATCACGCCCTGCAATGCTGCGGGGGTACCCTGCACAATGGCCCAGTAGGTCTTGCGCGCCCGTCCCGCCGCAAAACATGCCTGCACCGCAACCAGCGCCTGCTTGCGCAGCGCAACCACCAGGCAGCCCGACGTATCCTGATCCAGCCGATGCGCAAGCCAAGGGCCGTTCCGGTGGCGCGACAGGGCGGGAAACCAGTCCTCGACACTGGCGCCACCAGCGCGACCGGGATGGACCGGCAGGCCCGGCGGCTTGTCCAGTACCACAAACCGGTTATCGCGGTACAGGACCGTGAATGGCAGGGCGGCAGGCGCCTGCCCTGCCCCGCGCTGCATGGCGTGGGGTTTCATTCGTCTTCCGTATTGCGGCGCATCAGAACTTCACGGCGGCCGACATGGTTGGCCTCGCTGACCAGGCCTTCCTTTTCCATCTGCTCGATGATCTTGGCCGCACGGTTGTAGCCGATCGACAGATGGCGCTGGATGAAGGACGTTGATGCCTTGCCTTCGCGCGCCACGACCTCGACCGCCTGCGCGAACAGGCCGTCTTCCTCCGCTCCGCCGGCGGGGGCTGCGAAGGGTTTGCCGGAACTGTCTTCTTCCTGCGGGGAAATGACGTCATCATCATAGATCGGTTCCCCCTGCGCGCGCAGGAAGGCGACGACGGCCTCGACCTCAC
Source organism: Komagataeibacter ossonobensis (assembly GCF_057359305.1). NCBI lineage: Bacteria > Pseudomonadati > Pseudomonadota > Alphaproteobacteria > Acetobacterales > Acetobacteraceae > Komagataeibacter > Komagataeibacter ossonobensis. The sequence continues at coordinate 14,881 of NZ_JBXAYQ010000037.1, forward strand.
CATCATCCACGAACGGGCCGTGGACACGTGTGATCCGTCCGCCTGCCTGCATGAACAGCATATCCCCGCGTCCCAGCAACTGTTCGGCCCCCTGCTCACCCAGGATGGTGCGGCTGTCGAACTTGCTTATGACCTGAAAGGAGATACGGGTAGGAAAGTTCGCCTTGATAGTACCGGTAATCACATCCACCGACGGGCGCTGGGTGGCAAGGATCAGGTGAATGCCCGCCGCGCGCGCCTTCTGCGCCAGGCGCTGCAGCAGGGCTTCGATTTCCTTGCCCGCCACGATCATGAGATCGGCCATCTCGTCCACCACGATGACGAGATATGGCAGGGAATCGAGGGCAAGCTGCTGTTCCTCGAACGTGGGCTTGCCGGTTTCCGGATCGTAGCCGGTCTGTACGCGCCGGGTCACGATTTCCCCGCGCGCACGCGCTTCGGCCACACGTTCGTTGTAGCTTGCGATGTTACGCACCTGCAGGTGCGCCATGCCACGATAACGGCGATCCATTTCCCGCACGGCCCATTTGAGTGCCGCGACCGCCTTGGCCGGTTCCGTCACCACGGGTGTCATGAGGTGGGGAATACCCTCATAGATCGAGAGTTCAAGGATCTTGGGGTCAATCAGGATCAGGCGGCACTGCTCGGGCGAAAGGCGATAGAGCAGTGACAGGATCATGGAATTCACGCCCACCGACTTGCCCGACCCGGTGGTGCCCGCGATCAGCAGGTGCGGCATGGCGGCGAGGTCACTGTAAACCGACTCGCCCGCGATATCCTTGCCCAGCGCAAGGTTAAGGCGCGCACGCGAATGCGCCCATTGCGGATCCATGAGCAGTTCGGAGAAATAGACCGTCTCACGCCGTGTATTGGGCACCTCGATCCCGATCACATTGCGGCCCGGCACGGTGGCGATACGTACGCTGAGTACCGACAGGGAGCGCGCCACGTCATCGGCCAGGCCGATCACACGGGCGGCCCGGATGCCGGGGGCGGGCTGCAGTTCATACAGGGTTACGACCGGGCCAGCGTGATAGGCGACAATTTCACCCTGTACCCCGTATTCCGACAGCACGGTGACAAGCTGCGTGGCATTGGCGTGCAGCAGTTCCTCGGTCGGCTTGGTGGCCTCGTTCGATGGCGGGGGCTTGAGCAGCGACAGCGGCGGGAACTGCCATTCCGGCTGTGGCGGGGGCGTATAGGTATCTTCCGGGGGAGCAACGGGCGCAGTGGGGGCATAATCTGGCGTGCCGGGTGCCACCTCCTCCTCCGCCCGTCCCGCACCGGAGAAAAAGCGCGACAGCAGCGTCGGACGCGCAGGTTCCTTCGCCGCCACCGGCAGGTCGTCATCATGGGGGGCGGTAATGACGGGTCGGGTATCCCGTGTGTTGGTATCCTCATGCCATGGCACCTGATCCGATACCGGTGCGGAACCGTCCATAAGCAGGGGCTGGGTAATTTCCTCGTCCATACCCGGCGGGTGCATCCAGCTGGTCTGCAGCGAAACCTGCGCAGGCTTGTCCCCCTCCGCCTTGCGTCCTGCCAGCGCTGGCCGCTTTGTCTCCGGCTTTGTGGTAGGTGCGGGCATGTTCTTCTGCCCCAACGGTTTGGCCGCCTGCGGGTCGGCCACGGGCATCATGGCCGTACCGGACGCCGGACGCACCGTAGCCGGCACCGGGTCCGTCCCCGTTTCGTGGCCTGTATCCGGAAGGGGCGCGTGGAAGGGAGACGGATCCCGTGCGGCCTTTCCCCCGCCGGAATACGGGGCCGTATCCACTACCGTCCGTGCCTGCGCCCTTTCCCCCGTTACCCGGCGCAGCCATACGGCCAGAACCATGGGCTGACGCAGCAGAATCCTGATCCCGCGACCGATGCCCCGCCATTCCGACAGGGACAGGGCAAGGGCCAGCAGCACCAGCAGCCCCCCCAGCACCAGCCCCAGCAGCCAGACAACAAGCGGCCCCCCCCGCCCGACAAAAACGGTGGCAGCCTGAATGGACATATGCGCCACCGACAGGCCGACCGCACCACCCGGCCCGGCCTGCGTTGGCCATAGCGGGCCCTGAAGCGCGGGCAGCAGCAATGGCACGGCCGCAATGTCCGCCGCAATGACCGGCAGCGCGCAGACCAGTGCAATGATGCGCAGCAGGGCCGATGCCAGCCCATGGTGCCGGATCAGCCGCCACCCCCATGCCAGCAGGCAGAAAATGGCCAGGACATCCACGATCCCGAAATTCTGGAGCATGAAATCAGCCATGTACGCGCCCGGCCGGCCCAGTAGGTTGTCAGGCGGCTGCGCGCTGGATGTATTGGCCGACGGATCGCGTGGATCATAGCTCCACAAGGCAATGGCAAGACACAGCGCCAGACTCCACAACCCCAGTCCTCCCGCTTCGGTCAACCGGTCGCGCAGGCGCGACCGCACCGGGCCAGAGGACAGCGAGTCAGGGACAAAACGGCTGAAAATCGCCAAAAATCCATATCCTGATCATAGGCCCCGGCATGGGCATGCCAATAGGGACCAAACGCACAAGGGAAATGACCATTGCACTTCATTTCCGTCAAACGACACCACTATAACCCCGTCCACACCATAGACAGAAGGCCGCTGGCAAAAATACGGCAATCAATTATGCCGCGTCGTCCGCCCCGTGTCGCCATGCATACAGGCACGCGGCCCCATGCTTACGTTCAAGCAGAAGCCGGTCAGCGGCAACCGGGGCGGATTCCGCCGCCGCCGTTTCAACCACCACCAGGGTTGCGGGATGCAGCCAGCCGCCACGTTCCAGCACCGCCAGCGCGCGGGTGGGCAGGTCCTGGTTATACGGGGGATCCAGAAAAACCAGATCCACCGGGCCGGATGCGCCACGCACAGGCAGGCGCAGCATATCAATCGCACGGATCATCACGCGATCGCCCATGCCGCAGACCGTGACATTTTCACGCAAGGCCCGCAGGGCGGCGCGGTTCTGTTCGATAAACACGGCACTGGCGGCACCGCGCGACAGGGCTTCCAGCCCCAGCGCCCCCGTGCCGGCGAATCCGTCCAGAACGCGCGCGCCACGCAAAAAGTCTATCCCCGCCCATGGCGCATGGGCGAGCGTGTCAAACAATGCCTGCCGCACACGGTCCGCCGTGGGGCGCGTGGTCTGCCCCGGTGGCGCATGCAGGGTACGGCCGCGACAGTCACCCGCGATGATACGCATTACGCCCTGCGCTGCGACTTGGCGGCAGGCAGGCCGGGGACCTGTTCACGGATGACCTTGCCGGTCACTTCCTCCAGTTCACCACGCTGCAGCGTGCCAAGCTGGAACGGACCGTATGACGTGCGGATCAGGCGGCTGACATGCAGGTTCAGTCCCCGCATGACCTTACGGATCTCGCGGTTCTTGCCTTCACGCAGGGAGACGGTCAGCCATGCATTGTCCCCCTTGGCGGAATCCAGCTGTGCCTCGATCGGACCATAGCGCACACCCTCGAATTCACTACCATGAGCGAGCGAGGCCAGCATCCGTTCATCTACCACCCCGAACACCCGTACGCGGTAACGACGTATCCAGCCATTGCTGGGCAGTTCCAGCCTGCGGGCCAGTTCGCCATCATTGGTCAGCAACAGCAGGCCCTCGCTGTTCAGGTCAAGTCGCCCCACGCTTATGACACGCGGCAGTCCCGGCGGCAGGGAATCGAACACGGTCGGGCGGTCTTCGGGATCGCGATGGGTTGTCACCAGACCATCGGGCTTGTGGTACCGCCACAGCCGCGTGCGGTCGGGCGCGCTGACCACATTATTGTCCACCTGAACGATATCGCCCCCGTCCACGAACGTGGCCGGATGGGTGACGACCGCGCTGTTCAGCCTGACCCGGCCTTCGGCAATCATGCGTTCCGCATCGCGCCTGCTGGCAACGCCAGACCGGGCCAGCCATTTGGCAATACGGTCACCCCGTTCCTGGTTAGATGGGGGGGAATGGTCCTGTGTCATGTTCGTGTCTGCCTCGCCGCGTCGATCAACCCTTCGAACAGGAGACGGTCCCCTGCCGATATGCCAAATTCCGGATGCCACTGCACCCCGATGCAAAATGGATGGCCGGGCAGTTCAATGGCCTCGACAACCCCATCAGGCGCTGTAGCACAGATTACCGCCCGTCCTGCATCCCCTACTGCCTGATGGTGGGACGAATTCACCGCCAGCCGGTCCCGACCCACCAGCCGCGCCAGATGCGTACCGGCGACCACATCCACCCCGTGTCCGGGTTCATCACGCGGATTGGGCTGCTCATGCGCAAGGGCTGCGGGATAGGTATCGGGAATGTGCTGTACCAGTCGTCCCCCCAGCACGACAGCCAGAAGCTGCATGCCGCCACATATGCCAGAACCGGAATGCCACGCATCATGGCGGCATCGATCAGGGCCGTTTCCGCTGCCGTACGCCGGGGCTTGGTCTGCACGCTGGCATGCTGGCCGAATGCGCCATATTGATCCGGGGGCACATCAAACGCACCGCCGGTCACCACCAGCGCATCCAGTCGCGCGACCATGGCTGCCGCCTGCGGCACGTCATGGCCCAGAGCGACCGACAGCCCGCCGCAGGCCGCGATCATGTCCATGTAATTCTGGCGGATCGCATACCATGGAAAACGGGAATATCCGGCCCTGTCATCCGTTGCGGGCGGTTCACTGTCCAGTGTGACCCCGATCAGGGGAGGATGGGATGTCATCCTGCCTGCCATGGAAACTGTTTCAGAAGTCTGCTCACGCAATATCCTGCAGATCAGTAAGAAAATTTTTGGTGAAGCTTTTTTCAAAAAGCTTCAGGAAGTGTCCCCTTAAAAAAAGAAACATCCGAAACTTTCATTACTTTTTATCAAGGGGTTCTTTTGCAACAGTCCTTAACGGAAGATCCGGCCAAAAGAAATGGCAATGCGACTACGTGCCATTGCCCCATGCCCCACCGGAACCAGAATACAAAAAATCCCCACCGGCGATGCCGTGATGGGGATTTCTGTAATCCTGTTAAACCCTATGGTGGGCGCACAAGGGCTCGAACCTTGGACCCGCTGATTAAGAGTCAGCTGCTCTACCAACTGAGCTATGCGCCCACAGGGTTACCCGCTTGGGTGAGAGGGCTTCTAGCAGTCACCCTGTTGTCTGGCAAGAGGAATTTTTGACTTTTTTGAAATTCCTACCGCTGCAGCAGTCGCAGCAGGCCATCAAACTGTTCCAGCGAACGGTAATCAATGCGAATGCTGCCGCCCTTCCCGTCAAAGGCGATCTGCACCTTCAGCCCCAGTCTGGTGGCAAGGTCGCGTTCCAGTGCAGCAATTTCAGGATTGCGCGCGATCTTTTCCGCCTTGTCACGCGCGGCAGCCGTCTTGCGTTCCTGCTGCTTGGCCAGAGCTTCCGTCTGGCGGACATTCAGCCCCTGCGCCAGCACGATTTTCAGTGCCGCAACGGGGTCGCCATGTGCCAGCAGGGCACGGGCATGCCCCGCCGACAGACTTTGATGACGCACCGCATCACGCACTGGTGGCGGCAACTGCAACAGGCGCACCATGTTGGCGACATGCGGACGGGACTTGCCAATCGCACTGGCCAGTTCATCCTGGGTCAGGTCGTAATCGTCCAGCAGGCGCTGCAGACCCTCGGCTTCCTCAATGGCGTTGAGGTCGGCACGCTGGAGGTTTTCCACCAGCGCCGCCGCCATGGCGTCCCCATCATCCAGCGGGCGGATATGAACGGGCACATCATGCAGGCCCGCAATCTGCGCGGCACGCCAGCGGCGTTCCCCTGCAATGATCTGGTAGATCCCCTTACGTCCCGGATGCGGCCGCACAAGGATGGGCTGCAGGATGCCACGCACGCGAATGGAACTGGCCAGTTCATCCAGCGCACCGGGTTCCATCTGCTGGCGCGGCTGGAAAGGGCTGGGTTCCATGACATCAATCGGCAGGCTGGAAATGGCTTCGGGCGTCTTGCGTGCTTCAACCGCCGGTGCGGCAGGCAGCATGTTGACCTGCTCACCCAGCAGGGCAGCCAGTCCGCGACCGAGACGGGGGCGACCGGCATCCTTCTTGGTTTTCATAAGCTGGCTTTCCCTTTCCGTACTGCATGCAGTCCCAGACGGTCCGTGACTTCGGTGGCAAGCGCCTGATAGGCCAGACTGCCGGACGAACGCTGGTCGTAATTCATCACCGGCTGTCCATGGCTCTGCGCCTCGGAAATCCGGATATTACGGGGAATGAGGGTTTCCATCACCCTGTCCCCAAAGAAGCTGCGGGCATCATCCGCCACCAGTTCCGATAGGTTGTTACGCCGATCGTACATGGTCAGCACAATGCCATCGAGCTTCAGTACGGGATTGAGTGACTGCCGCACACTGTTGACGGTCCGCACCAGCTGGCTGATGCCTTCCAGCGCGAAGAATTCACATTGCAACGGCACGATAACGGATTGTGCCGCCACAAGGGCGTTGAGGGTCAGCAGGCCCAGACTGGGGGGGCAGTCGATCAGGATGACATCATATTCCGCCCCGACCTGCGCCAGCGCATCACGCAGCCGGTATTCACGCCGGTCGGACATGACCAGTTCCAGTTCCGCCCCTGCCAGTTCCGTATCCGCCGCAATCAGCGACAGGCCAGGCACGGCGCTGGGCTGCACCACGGCGGCGGCCCGTTCGCCGTCTTCCAGCATGGCGTACGTGCCACTGCGGCGGGCATCATACCCTACACCCAGTCCGGTCGAAGCATTACCTTGCGGGTCCATATCGACAAGCAGGACCTTCAGTCCCGATGTCGCCAGAGCCGCCGCCAGATTGATGGCCGTAGTTGTCTTGCCCACACCGCCCTTCTGGTTGGCCAGCGCAATAATGCGGGGGGAAGATGCAAGCCCGCTTCCCGTATCATTCATTGTTGTAGTCTCTGACACGCCTGATATCGCTCAATTCTAGAATCACACCATCCGCATTTGTACGGCTTGGAATCCGGGTTGCCGCCATACGCCAGTCGGCGCTGGTTGTTGTCAGTTCATCTTCTGCATTCCTTCCTTTCAGAAACAGGCAGAAGCCATCTGGCCGCAGGAAGCGCGTCCCCCATTCCAGCAGGCGCGACAGGGGTGCGAGCGCGCGCGCCGTCACGACCTGTGCGGGGGGCACGTCAGCAACCTCCAGCCGCTGTGCACAGACACGGACCTGCACACCCGCCACCCGTGCGGCCTCACGCAGGAAGGCGGCCTTGCGCTGGTCCGATTCGATCAGTGTCACCTGCGCATCCGTGGCGCAGGCAATAACCAGGCCGGGGAAACCGCCACCGGACCCCATATCCACCAGACTTATGGGGCCAGATGGAATCAACCGCGCCAGTTGCAGGCTATCAGCAATATGACGCGACCATAAATGCGGCAGATCATGAGGCGAGACAAGATTGATCCGCTGGTTCCACCGCAACAGGATATCGGCATAGCGTTCCAGCCTGTCACGTGTTTCACGTGAAACATCGGGCGCGTCCGTCATACTGCGACCTGCCTTTGCCGCACATGCGCCAGCAGGGCAACCAGCGCCGATGGCGTAATGCCGGGAATACGCTGTGCCGCGCCAAACGTTACAGGCCGGACGCGCGACAACCGTTCCTGCATTTCCGTGCTCAGACCACCAACCTGGGCATAATCCAGATCCACAGGCAGGGTCATGCGCCCTTCGCTGGCAAGCTGACGAATTTCACGATCCTGCCGGGAAATGTAACCGCTATAGCGGGCCTCGGTCGCCAGATGCTGGACCACACGGGGCGGCAGGTCCGCAAACCATGGCGCAATCCGGGCAAGCATTTCGGGCGATGCATCCGTAGCCAGCACATCCACAAGCGTGCGCGCGCGCCCATCAGCCGAAACATTCACCCCGGCCCTGCGCAGGATGTCTGGATTATAGGTTTCATTGCGGGCACGCTCGGTGGCGGCTTCGATCGCGGCACAGTCCATACGGTATCGCTGTGCACGCGCCGTCCCTACGCAGCCCCATTCCAGTCCACGTGGGGTCAGCCGCAGGTCAGCATTATCGGCCCGCAGGGTCAGGCGGTACTCGGCGCGGGACGTAAACATGCGATAGGGTTCGGATACACCCTGCGTGGTCAGGTCATCGATCATCACGCCGATATAGGCATTTCCACGGTCCAGTGTGACACCTTCCTGCCCCGCAGCACAGCGGGCGGCATTGACACCGGCCAGCAGGCCCTGCGCCCCGGCTTCCTCATACCCGGTCGTGCCGTTGATCTGACCGGCAAGGAACAGGCCGGGCATGTTTTTCAGTCCCAGCGTGGGCGCCAGTTCGCGCGGGTCTACGTAATCATATTCCACCGCATAACCGGGCCTGACGATCCGGCAATGTTCCAGGCCCGGGATGCTGCGCAGCATTTCCACCTGCACGTTTTCAGGCAGGCTGGTGGAAATACCATTGGGATAGACCAGTTCCCCATCGGGAGTACCGGGCAGGCCTTCGGGTTCAAGGAATATCTGATGGGACTCACGCTGTGCAAACCGCACGACCTTATCCTCGATCGACGGGCAATAACGTGGCCCCCGTCCCGAGATCGCCCCGCCATACAGTGCGGAAAGCTGAAGGTTTTCACGTATGATCTCATGCGTGCGCGGTGTGGTAGCCGTGATGCGACATGACACCATGGGGTTGGTAATGGTGTCCGTCATGCGGCTGAAGGGTTCTGGCACGGCGTCGCCCCGGTCTTCCGCCAGAATGTTCCAGTCGATGCTGTCGCGCGCGATGCGGGCCGGTGTGCCGGTCTTCAGGCGCCCCATGCGCAGCCCCAGTGCGGCCAGACGTTCGCCCAGCGCATTCGCGGGCCGGTCCCCTACCCTCCCGGCTGGCTGGCTGTGATGCCCGACATGGATTGTCCCCCGCAGGAACGTGCCCGTCGCCAGAACCACTGCACCACAGGCGAAGGTACGGCCATCTTCACAGACAACGCCCTCGACCCGGCCCTGTCCATCAACCAGCAGGTCCCCCGCCGCGCCTTCGACAATATCCAGTCCTTCGGTCTGTGCCAGCAGGTCCTGTATGGCCTGACGATAGAGTGAGCGGTCCGCCTGCGCGCGCGGACCATGCACGGCTGGCCCCTTGGAACGGTTCAGCAGCTTGAAATGAATCCCGGCCCGATCGGCCGCAATCCCCATCAGACCGTCAAGCGCGTCAATTTCACGCACAAGGTGCCCCTTGCCGATCCCGCCAATGGCCGGATTGCAGGACATGATGCCGATGGTCTCAAGACGGTGCGTCAACAGCATCGTCCGCGCGCCCGTACGCGCGGCGGCAGATGCCGCTTCGCACCCCGCATGACCGCCACCCACGACAATCACATCATATACGCGACTCATCCCCGCACTTCCCCTATTTGCCAATGCAGAACTGGCCAAACACCGTATCCAGCAGGGCTTCCACATCCACCACCCCCGTCAGCCGCCCAAGGGCGCGCATGGCCAGGCGCATTTCCTCTCCGCGCATTTCCGGCCATGCCATCGTCTGTGCCCGCCCGATATAATGGACCGTTTCCTCTATCGCGGCACGATGCCGGGCGCGGGTAAACGGTGCGCTGGCCCGATCGGCAGTCAGGGCACGCGCCCTGTCGGCCAGAACATCCCTTAGCACATCCATGCCCGCCCCCGTGAGCACGCTAATCCCTATTACGCCATCAGGCGCGGGTGACAGGTCGGTCTTGTTGCAGACCAGTACACCATTCCCTTCCAGTCGGGATGGTGGAGGATTACCTGCAAATACATGCACTACGCAATCCGCCTGTTTCACGTGAAACAATGAACGTCGCACGCCTTCGGCTTCAATCTCGTCATCGGTTTCACGCAGGCCCGCGGTATCAACCAGCGTGACCGGCACATCCCCCATCACAACCCGGATTTCAATCGCATCACGCGTCGTGCCTGCACGGGTGGACACAATGGCGGCATCCCGCCCCGCCAGCGCATTCAGCAGGCTGGATTTGCCAACATTCGGTTCCCCCACAATGGCAAAAACCAGTCCGCGCCGCAGACGCTCGGCCCCTTCACCAGTTGCCAGATAATCCTGCATGGTCGCGTGCAGTACCCGCAGGCCATTCACCAGTTCCTGCTCCACTTCCGGGGGCAGTTCCTCGTCAGGGAAGTCGATCAATGCTTCCTGATGCGCCAGCAGCACGCGCAGCCTGTCGGCCCATTGCTGGTACAGGCGGCTCTGTGCCCCATCGACCTGCGCCAGCGCCTGTCGCCGCTGGGCCTCGGTCTCGGCGTCGATCAGATCGGCAATCCCTTCCGCCTGCATGAGGTCAAGACGCCCGTGCATAAACGCGCGGCGACTGAACTCCCCCGGTTCGGCAGGGCGTGCGCCCAGTGCCACCAGCGTATCGGCCACGGCATTGATGACCGCCGGCCCCGCATGCAGGTGCAGTTCGGCGCTATCTTCGCCCGTATAACTTTCTGGCCCCGGAAACCACAGCACCAGTGCACGATCCAGCAGGATGGGCGCATCCCCATCCCGTCGCCACAGCCCCCGCAGCGAGGCCCGGCGTGGCGCGGGCAGACGACCGCACAGGCTTTCCACAATCCTGCCGGCACCCGTACCGCTTAACCGCATGACGGCAATGGCGGCGCGGGACAGGCCGCTGGCGAGCGCGAAAATGACGGGGGGATGACGATCACTTTCCTGCACAAACATCTCCATGGTGGCCATCATCATTTTGTCAGTTCCCGGAACGGCGTTATCGTTCACCTCTTTGTCCTGATCAAGGTGACTCATGCCACAACTTTCAATGCATTCGCCACTCGCCCCCCTGACCGTCTCCGCCGAAGATGGAAAGATCGTGGCGCTGGACTGGGGCTGGGGCCGCGATCAGGAGGAAACGCCGCTACTGCTGGAATCCCGTGCCTGGCTGGACGCCTATTTTGATGGGGAGGCCACACTGTGCCGCCTGCCCCTTGCCCCGTATGGCACACCCGAGCAGCTACGCGCATGGCAGTTCATGCAGACCATTCCCGTAGGCCAGCAGGTTTCGTGGCGGGAAGCGGCCCGCCTGGCCAATGTTTCAACTGACACCATCATCAGTGCCTGTTCGGAAAATCCCATTCCCATCCTGATCCCCTGCCACCGCATCGATTTTACTGACTGTCCCCAATACGATCCCGAAACCTATCCCGGTGATGAAGGGGCGCGCGACCGGCAGTTCCTGCGTGACCTGGAAACCCTCTCCGCATCACCGCTGCCATAAACCCACCAACAGGGATTACAGGACATGAATACCGTCATCCGCATCCATGAATATGGGGGACCTGGCGTCCTCCGCACCGAAACGCTTCCGGTTCCCACCCCGGCGGCAGGCGAAGTGGTGCTGCGGCAGGAAGCCATCGGGGTCAATTTCATTGATACCTATTTCCGCACCGGACTGTATAAATTCCCTACCCTACCCGCCGTGCCGGGTATGGAAGGGGCTGGAACCGTAACCGCCATCGGTCCCGGCGTGGACACGATTCAGCCCGGCATGCGCGTGGCCTATGTCACGACACCAGGTGGCTATGCCACGTTCCGCACCATTGCAGCCGACAGGCTGGTGGTATTGCCCGATGACATCTCCGCCACGACCGCTGCCGCCATCATGCTGCGTGGCCTGAGTACGCATATGCTGCTGCGCGAGGTCCATCGCGTCCAACCCGGCGAGGACATTCTGGTCTATGCCGCCGCCGGCGGTGTGGGGCTGTTGATGTGCCAATGGGCACGTCATCTGGGCGCACGCGTCATTGGCGTCGTCTCAACGGTGGAAAAAGCGGAACTGGCGCGGACCAACGGGGCGGCGGATGTCATCATCGGCACGAACCGGATAAAGGAACAGGTCAGCGACCTGACCAACGGGCGCATGCTGCCGGTCGTTTATGACAGCATTGGCCGCGATACCTTTGAAACCAGCCTGTCCTGCCTTGCGCCACGCGGTCTTATGGTCAGCTATGGCAATGCATCGGGCGCGGTGACGGGTGTGAATGTCGGCACGCTGGCAGCCCATGGCAGCCTGTACCTGACGCGCCCGGCCCTTACGACCTATATCGCGCAACGCCCAGCACTACTGCATGCCGCCAACGAACTGTTTGAACTGGTAAGGCAGGATATCATCAAGCCGCGTATCGGTCAGTCCTTCCCCCTGACCGCGGCGGCACAGGCACATATCGCCCTTGAATCACGCAAGACCACCGGCAGCACGATCCTGATCCCCTGAGATAAAGCCCGAATAACAGAAGTTTTCGGGTGTCACCTTTTTTCAAAAAGACAGCGTCTTCTGAAGCTTTCT
>NZ_JBXAYQ010000038.1:0-26734 GCF_057359305.1 Komagataeibacter ossonobensis
TAGCCGACTGGGTCTTGGGGCTTTCCCGGAGCAGATTCAGAGTCTGGGCAACCTGGCCTTCAGGACAGACGGCCAGATGGATGTTGTTGCGCTGGAGCACCGCTCTGGGAACGTCCGAGCGGTTATCCTTGCGAAGCCGCTTGATCGTGACATCGCGGTTTCCGAACGCTTGCAGGAACTCGAAAGGAAATTCCCCGGGATTAAAAGGAGCCTCGGCAATCCGGGAGACAGCTTCTTCAATCTCAACGGGATTCATGCGTAAAATTCCATACGTTCGAAAACCAGATCATACACCTCATGCGCCACCTGACACCTCCAGGAAGAGGCGGACCAGAGGTGCGTTGATATAATAATTGCTCCGCCCTGAACGGTGCTTGGACAGCAGACCTTTCTCTGAGAGTTGGTCGAGATATTTCCCTGCCGTCTGACGCGCGATGTTCAGATCCGCCTGGACATACTCGATTTTTGTGTAAGGGTGTCGGAACAGGTTGTTCAGCAGCTCCTGGCTGTAAATTTTGGGCAGTTCCGTCCGCATCCGCTGCTTCATGGTGGCCATCTGCGCCCGCATGCCCTCAATCAGCTCCAGGGTGACCCTGGATGTCTCGGCCACGGCACGCAGCATATAGAGGATCCACGCTTCCCATGCGCCTTCATCCCGCACCTTCTGCAAAAGATGATAATACTCATCCTTGTGGCGGGTGATGTAGCGCGACAGGTAGAGGATCGGGATATCCAGAAGACCGGTCCGGGTCAGATACAATACATTCAGGATCCGCCCGATGCGGCCATTCCCATCGGGGAAGGGATGGATGCTCTCAAACTGATGGTGGATCAGGGCCATCTTGATGAGCGGATCCAGATCACAGAGCCCGTCATCATTCACGAACCGCTCCAGATCCGACATATGCCCGATAATCTCCCGCCCATCCTGCGGTGGCACAAAAACCACTTCCCCCGTGCGCTCGTTCTTCAGGGCTGTTCCAGGGGTATTTCGAAACCCATCCTCCCGCTTCTTGAGCATCTGGAAAATCGCGATCAGCCCCTTGTTCAGGACTAGGCCATCGGTTTCCTTCAGCTGCCGAAATCCCAGATGTAAGGCATCACGATAGAGGGCGACTTCCTTGGCCGCCACTGAGTCCGGCCCCTCGGGAAACAGATCCGCCTGAAAGAGCTCATCCTGGGTGGTGACGATATTCTCGATTTCCGAGGACGCCTTGGCTTCCTGCAAAGCCAGCGTATCAATCAGTATCCCCTGATTGGGAATGGTTGCCGCCCGCCCCTTCAACTCCGCCAAAGCCCGGTTGGCCTCGACCAGCGCCCTGAGAACCGGAACCGTTTCTATCTCCGTCTGAGGCGGTAAAGGCCGAATAGGGTAGGTTGACGTTAACATGACATCCTGACGTGGTAGCAATATGCGTTTTTTCTAACACGTCAGAATGATCCGTCAAAGAAATCCGGTTTCTTTGACATGTCACTTTCTATTTCGGCTTCATATCTCTCCACAGACTATTCCTGCTCTGACGGAACAATGATGACACAAGATTTCTGAGTTTTTTCCTGACCTGAGGCCACTTTCTGGCAAGCTGCAATCCTGTCTCTGTTGACCTCAACCAGCTGGCTGTCCTCACGTACACGTTGCCAGCCTTCAGGATTGCTGACCGCCATCATCATGGCCCCAGAGTTCCAGCGATCTTTCTCCCCAACAATAAAAGATGCCACTCGCGTCCCGACAGAAGATGGCAAGAGATACGCCAGAACAGGAGACAACCCGATCCCTGCAACCAGACAGGCCAGCCCTACCTTCAACACCCACCAGCTTTGCCGGTCCCGGGTGCGCGCCTGCCCGACAATGTCGGTCAGTTGCTGCCGCTCCACCTGAACCGCACGGATCGCGGTATGAAAGGCGGCCTGCATGTCCTGACAGACAGAAAGCCCTGCCTGGCGTACCCCCTGCCCATAGGCCTGCGGCGTCATCTTCAGCGTCGGACTGGCCTCGATCGCCTTCATGCGCGCGCCCACTTCATTCAGGGCTTTCACCAGTCTGGCCAGGTCCGGTGTGTAGTCTGGCGGCCGGTTGTCCCGCCATGCCTGGGGTAGCGCTTCCACGCTGCGCCGGAGCACCGTCATTTCGGCGCACAGATCCTCAAAAGCACGGGCTGCCGGATCCGTCTCGCTCATGATGGAACCATCCCCTCATCCAGATTCAGTTTTCCGGCATGTCCAGACGATCATCATCCTGACCAGCCTCTTGCGTTCTGGCCCTTTCCTGCTTTCCGAAAAGCAGCCGCCTTCGCCCTTCTTCCATTGCCAGGAGCGTAAGCCTGTTTGGCCGACTGTCTGAAGCCGCGTTCTGAATAGTCCGTCGCAATCTTTCCGCATTACGCGGACTACTCAGAAGATGCGCTGTCTCCTGACAAACGGCTTGTTCTTTTTCCTGCACAACATACCTCCCCCGGTAGCCTGCTCCCGATCAGGCAGCCCGTTCCAGCCCCAGATGGTCCACGAACGGATCAAAGTCCCGGTCACTGTAGAGCAGGCGATGACCGCTCACGATGCACCGGGTCGCAATCAGGGTATCAATGGTTTTCCGGATCGTAATGCCCCGACCGCGTAGATGACGGAAATACCGCGCCGCCTCGACCATCACATCGCGACCACCGATTTCAACCAGGTCCAGGGCACCCAGCATCCTCTGTGCCTGATTGAAATCCCGTTCGTTTGAGAAACCCTGCAGGACCTCGGTCATCATCAGATCGCCAATGCTGACCAGATCTTCCCCCAGCATCTGGTCAAGAAGATCAACCTGTGGGGTCGTCTTCCCCCGAAAAAAATCGATCCAGACCGATGAATCCACCAGGATCATGCGTCGGAGCGCATGGCATCAAGATCACCCTGCCAGTCGAGCTTTCCCCGCAAGGTGCGGAGTTCCCGCTGCTGCTTCAGCTTGATCAGCGTCCGCAACCCGAGTTCGACCGCTTCCTTCTTGGTTTTGACGCCAGACGCCTTCAGCGCATCTGTCATGAGGGTATCATCAATAATGATGTTGGTTCGCATGATGTGTATCTCCTTCACAAATCATACACATTAACATCACCCGTCTCAAGCAGATTACATCCCCATATCCATATCCCGCCCCCTGGAGCGCGACAGCGAGCGCGTGCGCTGCGGCTGCAATCCATGATCGAGCGTCGATCCCTTCCGGACGCCCAGTTCGTGCCCCTTGCGCCGCAGGAGGGACTCAAGCTGCGCGTCCCGCTTCAATTCCTTTAGCGCCACACCTTGCTGCTCGCGGTTCAGCCCATCCCACGCCTTCACGAACCGCGCGGCCCGCAGTTCCGGACTCTTCCGCACCTTGTCCTCGTGTTCCAGCCCCTCGACCAGCCTGCGCGCCCGTGCCGGCCCTTCCAGCCCGTACAGGGCCTGTCGGATCTCCGGCTCATGCTTCACGGCGGTTTCCAGAGCAATCACTGCCCCGGGCCTTAGCCGTTCCAGGGCCGTGCTGGCATCAAGCCATGCCTTCTTCTGGTGCTCCAGCACCGGCAGGTCCTGCTCCACCATGCGCCCGATGTCCCGCACCGCCCGCGCATACTGCTCCACCGCCTGGTGGAGCGGATCACCACCCGGCACAAACCCGCCCAGCCCGGCCGGCACCTGCGCGCGCTGCACACGCGGCAGCCGCAACCCGGCAAAGGGCGAGGCGGGAGCCTCACGCTCAACCCCACTTTTTCCCTTCCCGGCCCCGGCATCCATCCCGGCCGACACGTCTTTTTCCGCCGTCCGGCCACGCCCCCGCACGGACAGGTCCAGCCCGTCGAACATCCCGCGTTTCCGCTGCGCCGGTGCCGGATCCGGCGTACGGACAGCTTCGGCCTGCCTGTCCTTCTGGGGGCCAGAGGCAGCCTTCTCACGCTCCACCACGATCTCGCTCTCGGGGACATGCAGCCCGCGTCGTCGCGCAAACCCGGCATCCCGATCCCGGACATGCAGGTAATCCAGCGTGGTATCCTTCAGCCGCTCGCGCGACAGCCGCCGCACCAGCCCGTCCCGGTCGCCGACATCATCCCGGCCCCAATGAACGGACACGCTCTCCCGGTGGCGCGACAGCGCCACATAGGCCCCGTGCCGGTCCATGCTCCCCGTCGCCAGCACATGCGCCCGGTCCACCGTCACACCCTGCGATTTGTGGATGGTGGCGGCATAGCCATGATCCAGCGCGTCATAATCCGCCACCGACACGGACACGACCCGGCCACGCCCGGTCCCACCCGGCCCGTCGAGCTGCACCGACAGCACGAGATCCCCGGCCTCGACCGACCCCGTGATGCCCCGCACCGTGCCCAGCGTGCCGTTCTTCACTCCCAGCTCCCGGTCATTGCGCAGGAAGTAGACCTGCTCCCCGTCCGCGAACACCCGCTCGCCCTGGGCGGTCGGCACCAGCACGTCGTCACCCAGCTCACCCGCGTCCCGCCGGATCTCCCGCGCCGCCTCGTTCAGCGCCCGCACATCGACACGCCGGTGCGCCAGCATGATCTGGCTGTCCTCTGGCGCGGCCTGACGGGCTTCATCCCACCCGGCCACCATCCCGGCCCGCGCCTCTTCCAGCGTGTCATGCCCGCGCACCAGGCCGGCCGCCTCATAACGTCCCAGCGCCCTATCCGTCCGCCCGGTTGCAAGCTCTTTCGTGGCCCCCTGCTGCCAGTCTTCACGCTGCCGGCGCACCGTCGTGATTTCCACAGACCCGACCCGCTCGGCTACCGCCCGGAACGCGCCACCAGCCTCGATCGCCTGCAACTGCTCGGGATCACCCACCAGCACCACCTTGGCCCCGGCACCACGCGCGGCCGACAGCACCCGCTCCATCTGCCGTGACCCCACCATGCCGGCCTCATCCACCACCAGCACGTCCCCGCGCTCCAGCAGGTCGAACCCACGTTCCCACGCACGCTCCAGGGAGGCCAGCGTCCGGCTCTCGATCCCGGACCCGGATTCCAGCCCTTCCGCTGCAATCCCCGACAGCGCTGCCCCGCGCACCCGATACCCGGCCTCTTCCCATGCCGCGCGGGCGACACCCAGCATGGTGCTCTTCCCCGTCCCGGCATACCCGACCACCACGGACAGGTCGCGGGACTTCGTGACCTCGCCTACCGCCAGCGCCTGCTCGTCCCCAAGCCCGTCCCGCGCCATCGCCGCCCGACGCACTGCCAGCGGCACCACATGCCCCTGGGACTGCCCCATCGCGAGCGACGCTTCTTCCAGACGCTGCTCGACCCCGATCATCTCCCGTGTGGAGAACCGCTCCCGCCCATGCCCGTCTTTCCCGAGCGCGACCAGCTCCGGACACGCCGCCACCCGAACCATGACAGCACTGAACTGTTCTGCATCCGCCGTGTGCCGGTCCACGAACCGCGCCAGGTCCTGGCGGGTGAATGTGCTCTGCTGTCGCGTCAGCGCCTCCAGCGCCACATGCGGCTCGGCCAGCAACCTTTCACCATTGCGCCGCGCGATCTCCAGATGGTCGGCAACCCGTTCCGCATCCTCGCCCCGCTCTTCCCGACGCATCCCGGCCGGACCGATCTTGTTCTGCGGCTCAAGGTCGATCCCCTGTGCCGCGAAGGACCGATGATCGATCCGCACATCCAGGTCCAGCTCGGCCAGCCGTTCATTGGCAAGCGACGCCCATCGCTCCCGCCACGTCAGCAGCAGATCCCTGTCATTCCACGAACGCTCTTTCGCACCGAACCCGATGAAAGGCTGATTCTGCGCCAGCCCCAGACCTTCATGCCGCAGCTGTGCCGCAGCAATCAGTCGCGCTGTTCTTCCAGCCGCTGCAAGCGCTTCTCCAGCGTCGAGAGCTTCAGCAGGATGCCACGCTGCGTCTCCCTGATTTCCGTCAATAGACGGATCATGAGCTTGAGCGGATCGTCCTCCCCTTTCTGCTCCATCAGGTCCAGGATCCGGCGCGAAGTCGTATGCGCCCCCGCCGCCTCGTTCAGGATGCGGGATTCCGTCTCGTCTTCCATGCACAGCCTCTCCGGTTCTGACTTCGATCCGCCGCGTGGACAGCATCACATGGGCATGGGGCTTCGCCTGTCCGTCTTCGCCAATATCCCAATGCACATTGAGATCGGCCACCATGCCGCGTTCCACGAACTGCTCGCGCACAAAATCCCGTGCCAGCGCGATCCCCTGCGCCTGGGTCATTTCGCGCGGGATTGAAAACTCCACTTCACGAGCAAGCTGGGCATCCTTGCGCTTCTCGATCGCCTCGACCTCGTTCCATAAGGTCGCACGATCGAGAAACCGTTCCGGCGCGCCATCGGGCAGCAGGATCTCGGAATGCACCACGCCGCTCTTGTTGGAAAAGTCATGGTCGCGATCCAGCCGCACGTCATGCAGGCGGGACGCCGCGCGATAGGCCGCCGCCGCCACGGCGCTCCGGCCGGTGGCACGGCTGATGACCTTTGCATGCAGGTGATAGATCGCCATGGGCGCGATCCTATCACACCATTTAAGCGCACGTCACGAAGTGACGTATAAGCGCGCACTCAAATTTTACTGCACCACAATGGTTGATTGCTCTGGATGAGTGACGCGGTTCTCGCCTGTATGGTAGAGTATGGCACAGACCAGCAGGACAGGGGACCGGAAATGCGCAGGCCACGGGACATTGATGCGGAACTGAAGGCGCTTCAGGAAAAGGCGAAGCAGCTTAAGGCGCAAAGAACCATCCAGCTCGGCGAACTGGTCGAGGCGACGGGAGCCGATACCCTGTCGATCGAGGCGCTGGCCGGGGTACTGCTTGCGGCTGTCGAACAGGCGGACGGCAAACCAGAAGCCGTCGCGAGGTGGACCGAACGGGGGACAACGTTCTTTCAGGCCGGCACAAAAAAGGGCGGCCGGAAAGGAACCGGAAACGATCAGAACGGAGCTTCTGGCGCTTGAAAGACGGATCAGGAAGCAGGAAGCTCTGATCCATCGCCATCAGGCACGAAAGGCACGCACTGACATGCGCGACTGGGCGAAGGCGCGACGGGAACGCACCCATCATCTGATCGAACTGGGCGGCCTGGTCCAGAAGGCGGGACTGGTCGACCTGACCGATGATGACCGCGCCACCCTGTTCGGGGCGTTCCTGGACATTGCGGGGCAGCTTCGGGATGGGAGGAATACCGCTTCAGGCGACCTGAAAACACGCTGGAGGCGTGCGGGGCTTCATGCCTTCGACAGGGACCGGGAACATGACAGGACAACAGGCAGACGTGACCATGACTGACCACGAGACACGATCATCCGAAGCTGACACGCTGCGGGAGCTTACGACCCGGATTGTCACAGCCTATGTCAGCAGTAATACGGTTCCGGCGGAGACCCTGCCAGGCCTCATCGCAACGGTGTTTCAGGCGCTTGGCGGTCCGGGACAGGCGACGACCGGAACACCGGATCTGGTGCCGGCCATGCCTGTGAAGAAATCCGTGTTTCCAGACTACATTGTCTGCCTGGAGGACGGGAAAAAAATGAAGATGCTCAGGCGCCATCTTCGTACTGTCTATGGCATGACACCCGAGCAGTATCGGGAAAAATGGGGCCTCCCGGAAAGCTACCCGATGACCGCCCCATCCTACGCAGCCCGACGGGCTGCCCTGGCACAGGAGATCGGACTGGGGCGGACCGTCAAGGCGACACCGGCCCCTTCGGAAACATCAGGAACTGGGGTGCCGGTCACACGCCTGCCAGAGAAGGAACGCGGACGCAGGCCAAAACTGGCCTGAAGGTCCAGACCGGGAGAAACGGGACATGAAGGCATGGGCCGCCAGCCTCGGCACGGATAACCCGCTCCCCCTGCCACAACCCGGGCAATAAGGGGGACGCTCTCGCACACCGCAGGAAGGTAACGAGGCGTACATTGGTCACGGCTATCCGTCAGGTCATACCGGATCAGATCGGTGGTTACGACGAAATCCTCGGCCGCTTCGTCACTGTGCAGCGAGGGCATGGACCTGTTTTTGCTGCTCATGGTGGTCGATCTCCTTCTCGTGCAGGAAAGTGGGCAAAGAAAGGCCACAGCCACTCTTATGCGTGTACCGTCTTCCCGCGCCGTGAAGATCGTGCAGATCCCGCGTCTGTTTTCGTGGGCGCCTTACGTAAGGCGCGATTCATAATTTCACGCAGCGCATCATTCATACGTGTCTGATAGCCAGGCCCGTCCTTCTCGAAGAAAGCCACGACATCAGCGTCAAACCGCACGGTTTTCTGCACTTTACGGGGTCGATAGAAGCGCCCCCGTTCCGCATGTGACCAGTCACGAATTTCTGGGGCTTCATCATCCGTCACAATCTGATCGTCAGGCATGGCCTCCACAGCCCGTAACGCCTGAAGCAGTTCAGAGTCCATTTTCGTATGCTTTGCGCTCATGGGCAGTTGCCTTTCTTACGCTGATAATACGACCGTATTCTTCGCCATCCTCCTCGTCTTCCACGGGTTCTGTATGAACGACGAAGAGAGTTGTGATGCCCCGTATCTTCCCTATGGTTCGCCACCTGTCCCCATCTGGATGGGGATCAGGGACAGACAATGCGAGCGGATCGCCGTCGAGAACAAACCTGCCGGTTTCCAGAGGTAGCTTATGCTTCTCCCTGTTTTTTGAATCCTTTTCAGGATCCCATACCCATATGGTCACAATCCGCTCCAGTAGTTACGGAATTGTAGTTACAACAGTATGATTTTTCAAGCCCGCATTCCTCCAACGGATTAACTCAATTCCCGATGACAGGATTCTACCACTGGCTCCCAATGTTCTCTGCCGAAGCAAGAAAATCTCAGTCTTCCTGTTGAGATATCAGCCGGATCTGGGCAATCATTTCATTGGCTGTGATCTCTCCGCACTGGCGGGCATCCATGATTGCGGTGAGCGAGCGTATATCTGTGCCCGCCTTATGTAACGATAACGTAATAATTATCTGCGGGCTTCCTGTGGCCGGAAAACTCATATCCCTCCCTTCCCCTGCTTCAGCGAAACGTCCTGATCCCATCGAACATGGACATTGTCGATGACGCGCAGGGTTCTCGGGCGCTGCGGTCACCAGAAACACGTGGACACAGACCGGAACGGGCCTGATGATCCGGCCCGGGAGGAACACCATCATGGAAACAGGTCATTCCGATCGGGAAGCCGAAAAGAACGAAGCGACACGCCGGGCACTGGCCCAGGCAGATGCCGGATTGTTCATCAGTGGTGAAGCGGTGAAGGCATGGGCGGCCAGCCTCGGTACCGATCATCCCCTTCCCCTGCCTGAACCAGGGCAATAAGGCGGTCGGAGTTCCGTAGAAGGGTGAATGTGACGGCCTGTCGCAGGCCGGTGACAAGGACCGCTGCGCCTGGCGCCTGGGCAGCTGTCGGTTTTCTGGATCCTGACCCTTCGATTTCATCCTCCCAATTATGGAAAATCATTGGAAAGCCGCCATTTTCAGGGTCGTTAATCGCCCCCCCCTTTATATGTCTGGCAATGCCCTACGCCTTTCTCCAGTCCCGGCACCTCACAACGGTCGGACAGGAAAAAAAAGTCACTGGCCCACCTCCACAGCCCAGTCTGCCAGCCTTACGACAGGCCATTCCTGATCGCATCCCACGGACCACCCACCCGCACTATGGAAGCCTTCCGCCTCAGTGGTGCTGGTTTTTGTGCCCGTATGTCGCTTGCAGTCTTTCCTGCAGGTAGTCATGCCCGGTGACGGGCGGATAATGCGCATGCTCGCCGGAGCGGGTTACGATCGGCTCGACCAATGCATCCGCATCGGGATCGAGGAAGAAAGCGATCGAATACCGCTCGCCTGCAGGGCGCAATACCCGATGCGGGGTCGAGACATACACATCATTGCTCCACCGCATCAGGCAGTCACCGATATTGCAGATGAACGTGCCGGGAATCAGCGGGGCGTCCGTCCAGTCGCTATCGCGCGGACGTACCTGCAGGCCCGATACGCCATTAACCGCAAGGATCGTGACATTGCCGTAATCGGTATGGGCACCCGCCCCCGGTGCCGTGCTGGCCTGTTGCGCGGGCGGATAGCGCAGCAGGCGTAGCGTGGCCATGGGGTGCCTGAATTTATCGACAAAGAAATCCTCATCTACCCCCAGATCACGGGCAAAACCGCGATGCAGTGCCGCGCCGATATCGAGGCAGATGGCGAAATATGCCATCATGAGATCCTGCCATCCCGGGAGAGCAGGCCATGCGTCCTGGCCACCGGGCTGGTTAGGGCTGATGTTGAAGGCTTCCTTGCGGTCGGGCAGGGAAGTCGTATCAAGCCGTTCGACCCCCAGCCCCACATAGCCCCGGTTCCGGCCCACGCGGCTCATGGCCACGGCTTCCTTGGCGGCGGCGGGCTGGGCGAAGAACGTGTGCGAGGCCTCGAAGAGCTTCGCTATCGTATCGGGAGATACCCCGTGGCCGGTAATGTAGAAAAAGCCGGTCTCGCGGCAGGCCCTGCCGATGGCGCTGGCCACGGCCTCCCGCTCCGCATCGTTACCCTGGCGCAGGGGGGCAATGTCGATAACAGGAATGTCATGAGTCATGGGACTGCTCCTATTTACCTCAGGACCGGCACAAAACCGTTACAGGTCCAAAATGCATAAGAGTATTTTTTAAATCTTACATAATGAAATTTTAAATGCCTACATTCGTTATTTATATATTTTTTAGTATTTTTTGCTATTTTTTTGGTGTCGGTGAACTTGGGTCTTGTATTGATACATTTTAATTGTGTGGTATTTTAAAAAAAATAATTCATTATTACCTCAATATGTGAGTTATGCGACCTTTCTTGGTCGGCCGCCTTTGACACCATTTCGACGTGCCGCTGCGGCTTTTGCTGGCGATGCCTGTCGGCCTGCCTTTGCCGCCATGTAAGCACGGGACCCAAACAGGCCCGCCATCAGTTCCGGCACCAGTAGGTCAGCATCCAGTGCCTCCCAGTGCAGGCCGTAGCCACCCATGATTTCTACCTGGGCCAGTTGCTCTGGCGTTGCTCTCTCAAGGCCCTGAGCCTGTGAGGCAGGGAATTCAAAGCGGGTGCCATTGGACAGCTCAACGGTTACGCGCCCTGTCGTGGCATCGTACCCAGCAGCAATCGCCTGGGGCACCGTCTCGCGCCGAATGCGACCACGTTCATAAGCGGCATCCATCTGCTTTTCGATGTCATGATCGTTGCGCATCAATCGTCCTCCATGCGGCCAATAGGGCTTCGCGTTGTTCCACCGCGATCCTGAACGCTTCGCGTACGTCTGCTCGCTTCACGCCGGGGGCAATCTCCCGGATCGTTGCCTCGGTTTCCCCAAGGTTGATGATGATTTCACGGCCATCATAGAACACATGGACATGGGCCGGATCATGGTCATTTGCATAGATCATGAACCTGAAGCGGCCCACTCGGTGAACTGTTGGCATGGTCACATCCTACCACAAAACCCAACACGATGGGTATTTTTATTATGACCAGGGTAGGGGTCGGTACATAGAACGGGCACAGATATACGCTGTGTCGTCACCAACCTGCGTGGCGGGAATGCCGGATGGCTTTACGACACCCTCTACTGCGCCCGGGGACAGGTGGGAAACCTGATCAGGCTGCACAAGGGGCAACTGGCCTCAGACCGGACAGGCTGTCGCTCGTCTCGCGCAAATCAGGTCCGCCTCGTGTTGCACACCGCCGCCTACTGGCTGATGCTGACGGTGCGCGAGGCCATCCCCAGACCCCAGCCGCTCGCTACGGCCGAATTCACCACGTTACGCATGCGCCTGATCAAGGTCGCCGGCCGGGTTCGCATCGCATTCGCCGCAGCATGCCCCGAAGCCGCACTGTGCGCCGGTATCGCCCGGGGTCTGCAACCCGCCGGACCGTGACAGGCGGGGCTGTCGCCCCCGAACCCGCCCCAGCCCGCCAACTCAAGCGCCGACCAATCCTCACTCTGAAATCAGCCTCCAGGATCGCGTAGACCCCGCGCGTCCAGAATCAGGAAACCTCAAAAAGTCACAACCCGTGAATAAGACGGGCTAGTCACTGCATACCCTCTCTTGGCACTGTCTCGGCCCCGTTCTGGTACCTGACTGACACCGCATTCGGGGCTGCATTGGACCCGGCCTACTAGGGGCTCTTCATACACCATTGCACCGTTGGTGCGGGCAGCATGGAAAAGGAGCCATTAATAATGGCCCTTGGGGAAGGCCCTGCCCGCTGGGATCCCGCTGCTGAAGACAATTCGACTGGAGATGTTTTTTTGTGCCTGGTCGCATGACGGTCATCCAGCCTTTCGCGATCCGGCTGCTTCTGGCCGGCATGATCGTGAGAAAGATTCCATGCTTCAACCCGCTCCTGCTTTCCTGCATGCGGCCGACTTCAGGAACCTGCCCCTGCGCTTCTTCGCGCCACCGTCCGGGCGGCCTGATCTACCCTGGGTCGCGATCAGCGATCTTCTGGCCCTGTCACGCCTGACCAGACATCAGCAACAGGTCACACTGACCATGTTCCGTAACGGCGACTTCCAGGCGCTCTTTCGGACCGTGACACATGACGACGATATTCTGGTGGTCTGCCCGGTTCTCTATGCCCGGGAGATCTGTCATGCCTTCCAGGATGAGGGACTGATCGATGCAGACCTCAATGATTTTTTCATTCGAACGAACAAGACGGCTTTCAGGAAACAGCAGGAGAGCATGCCGGACCGTGACCTGGCATGGTTTTTCCAGGCCATGGGTGCCCATGCCGATTTTTCATGGCCTCAGACATAGCGTCACCTGACCGGCATGAAAGGGTGCCTGTGCATGGCTTCCTTTCATGCGAATTCCGTTCTTTCCCGTTCTATCGAAATCTACTCCGTATGGGCATATGCTTCACGTATCCACCGCCCTCAACCGCCGTGTGGCAACAGGCATCACCTGACGCCGAAAAAATGACATTTCTCCCTATCGTGATCCCACGCTGGTCCCCAGTCGCGCAATCGTAGGTGGTCTCATCCCCTTCATGCCTGCCGGAGCCCCGCATGACGGACCTGCTTTCCAACCTGCCCTCACGACAGCCTGCGCCCCTGACTGTCTTTCAGGCCCGACTGGACGCGCATGCCCGGCAGAACTGGCTGGACGTGTTCGCAGGTTTTTCCACGCTTCGGGCCATTACCTTTTCCAGCTCGCTGGAATTCCTGCTCGACCTTGCCGAACAGTTCGAAGACATGGAAATCATCTTCGGCGCCGAGCATATCCTGACCAAGACCCATCTGGCCCTTGTCCAGGCCAGCCAGGTTTTTGAAGCCTACGGGTTCCGGGACTGCCTGGCTGACCAGAAATCCCTTGCCCTTGTGGAAGGCCTGCGCCAGCTTCTCGGGTCACGCAGCAGCCTCTTCCTGCCGCGCCTGCATGATGGCACGCTGCGCTTCCGGCTGATGACCGGCCGCCCCAGTCATGAAAAGCTCTACCTTCTGTCCGGCCCCGATGGCCACCGGGTGGTTACGGGGTCCGCCAATCTCAGCCTGTCCGCCTTCCATGCCCGCCAGCACGAAGTGATCATCACCTTTGATGACCCAACCGCATGGCACGTGTTCGAAGACTATTACCAACGCGATTACAAACAGAGCGTGCCAGTTGAAGACGAAATCCTGATCGGCGTTTCTCCCACTGCGAAAACAGGGCAGGCAGATATCCGGACGGACCCGATCCCCTATGAGGACGTGCCCATCGTCCGGGCCATCCGGGCCGGGCTTGCGCATGTGGAACAGGGCGGCATCCCCATGCCGGACGGCTTTTCCGCCACGGCCCTGCGCATGGCACAGCGCCTGCGGCAGGAACTGGAAACCGTGCCCCTGCCCATGAACCGCAAGGGCATGGCCCTTGTCACGCCCAGAACGGTCTCGACCTTCCTGCAGGCCCGCAACAACCTGCCCGCACCGGATCGTCCGGCAGATGACATCCCACGCGCGATCCTGTCGGTCCGGACGGGCGAAGTCCATCTGAATGACCGGTTATGGCTGTCGGAAAAGGAGACCATACCAGCCGCGCAGGTCGCGCGGGATGCGCGCATGCTGGTCGCCTATATCAGCAGTTTCGCGGCGTTTTATGGCAACAGCCAGAGTGCCATGGCGTCCTACTGGGCTTTTCTGGTCTGGCTCTACATGGCTCCCTTTGCCGCTTTCCTGCGGCAGAGGGCCGTCATCAACCATATCGACCCGTGGCTCTATCCACCCTATGCCGTGCTGTATGGCCGCTCCAGCGGGGGCAAGACCCTGTTCACGCGGATCATCGCCCAGTCCATGTTCGGGATCGTCAAGAGCATCCGCTCATCGGACTTTACCGCACAACGTGCGCTGGCCCTGCGCTTCGGGCTGGGAGCCATTCCATTGCTGATCGACGATGTCACTCCTGACCGGATGGGCAAATACGTGCCGGACATGGTCCGTACCGATCATGACATGGCCGAACGCTATGCCCCGATTGTCCTGACCACCAACAAGGATGTCACCAGCATTTCCGCCGATCTCACCAAGCGGATGGTGACCTGCCATATCGATGCCTCGCTGCCCGACAGTCGTGCGCTCCAGACGGAAAGCCCCCGCCGCCTGCAAAAGGAGATCGGCACCGCCCTTTACCGCCAGTATCTGACCCTCATGCTCCCCCAGATCCGCGCCATGCGGATCGAGATGGATCAGGGTGCGGGCAAGACCATTCCGGATGCCTTCGCCATCTCCTCACGCATCCTGCTTTCCCTGCTGGAGCAGCACGTCTCTCCCCGTCCCGACTGGGCCTGTCCGCTCTCGTACCGGACCTATCAGGCAATGCGGGCCATCCAGTTCCAGCGCATCCTTGTCGAGATGATCGGAAGCCACCCTGAAAACATCATCCTGTCACGGGACAAACGTTTCATGCGGGTGCGCTTTGACGGTGACATTCGCCAGGCTGTGGCATTCGAGAAATCCGTGCCGGAATTCGTCTTCAAGGGCCGTATCGCGGATACGGTCAAGCTGGACCTGCTGGCGATGGAAGAAGAACTGGGCTTCTCACCAGTCCGCAATACCTCCCTGCTGGGGCGTGTCGTAAAAGCCTGGAAGAAATCCGGATAAGCCAACAAGGATGCCTGCATGCACGATCATCCGGTTTCAACGCTCAGACGGCCCTGATGGGACCTGGATAAGCCTGCACGAATGGATCATGGGTCAGGAGGAGCAGGCCCTCCACCGTGGCCTGGGCGACCAGGATACGGTCGAAGGGATCGCGATGGACATCGGGAAGTTGTCCGACCGCCACGGCATGCTGGCTGGTAACAGGCAGTTCCTCGTAATCGTTCTCGATGAGGCCGCGCCGCAACAGGTGCGGATCCACCTGGAAGTCTGCCCGGCCGAGCCCGGCCTTGATGGTGACTTCCCACAGACTGGCGGCACTGAACACCAGCATGTTCTCCGGATTTTCCATGAGAGCCCTGGCGTCAGCGGAGAGTTTCTCAGGTTCTCCAGCCGCCCAGAGGAGCAGATGGGTATCAAGCAGAATCCTCATGCCTGCCCATCGAACAGCGAACCGATCTCGTCCTGTCCCATGTGATCGAAATCGTCCGGCACCTGCATCCTGCCTGCAAGGAAGCCCAGGCGTTGCTTGTGCTGTTGTTCCGGAGCGGAGATAGGGCTCACCCGTACAACCGGTTTACCGGCCCTGGCGATGATAAAGCTCTCGCCTTTCATTGCAGCGTCGATCAGCCGGGACAGGTGCGTCTTGGCTTCATGGATATTAACGGTTCGCATGGGGCATCCCTTTGGCTTAGCCAAATCAACTTAGTCAGGTTAAGCTGAATGAGCAAGAAAACAGCTTTTGTCGATCTCATCAACGACAATCGTATCATCATGCCCGCCTGCTTGCGGATGGCGGCGACAGTGGTTGCTATCGAAGCAATATCTGGCAATGGAGACATGATCATGACTGATCTTTCCAATGAACTGGCTGCCAAAAGGGTTGCAATTCGCCTGGCCCGGGCCAGCACGAAACCCGCTGTCCCGGCCGATCAGGTGCTTGTGATCCTGAAAGCCGATCTGGCAAAGGTTCAGGCAGCAATTGACGCCACAACATAACCTGCAAATGCCCCTGGGGAAGGATGGGCCTACGCCAGTCCGAGGAAAAGGGCGAGCGCCCGACTGACAGACAGCATGAGGGTATCGCTGGCGATCCCGAAAGCCGGGCCAACCTTCTCGCGGTTGATGGTGGTCGGCTTGTCGATCATGACCTGTGATGGCTTACGTAGCCCATTGTGCTCATCAGGCCGGATTGTCAGGCGAAGCAGGGGAGCGTCCACAAGGGCGCTGGAGAGGGGCAGGAGGATCACGACAGCTGTCATGTCGAACCGATCAGCCTGCACCACCAATGCAGGCTGGGGTTTGCCGAGATCGCCCTGCAGGGCAACGGTTACAAAGTCGCCTCGCTTCATGCCTCCCAGCCATCCAGATCGGCGGCAGCGGCATCGAGGAAAGAGGCAATATCTGGCTCATGCGAGTCAGCCAGGGCCACCAGCATGGCCTGACGGCGGCATTCCTCGTCAAATCCCTTTGCCCGTGTATCGGGAACCCAGATTTGGACAGGGCGCAGTCCAGCCTTGCGGAGCGTGTCTCGACGCTTCTTTACGCGAATGGCAACAGGGGTCATGGTGCATCCTCCCCGTTACATGTAACACACAATGAGCGCTCAGGTTTAATGTTTCTGGTTGAGCAGGAACTCATTGTTTGAAGGCACCGCACGATCTGCACGCCAAGCCGCCAATGCGCACGTCCCGCTCAGTCATACTCAACCGGGAGAGCATGCTGGCGTCCACACCCCATAATGCCTTGAGCAGAGCCCGTTTTCATATGCTTCGCAGCTCATGGGTCCTTACCGTGTCTTATCGCTACCTTTTTCGGCCGACCGTCCTTGGCACCATTCCGGCCGCCGCCTTGGCATTACTGGCGGACGATCCCCCTGCACATCCCATTTGTGCTGCCATCCAGCTTCGGGAACCGTAGATATCGTGGATCAGGCCTTCGACCAGAACATCGGCATCAAGGCGGGGCCAGTGAAGGCCGTTACCAAGCGGGGTCATCTCGATCTTGGCCAGATCATTCAGGGAAGCGCCCTGCAAACCCTGCAACAAGTCCACTGGCACACTCATCTCAACGCCATTCGAGAGCGTGACGTGAATGGCGCGGCGTGCACGGATAAACCTTGCAGACACCACATGGGGAACAGTCGCTCTATGGAGCGCACCTGCTTCACGAACAGCCTGATAGTCCACTTTATTCATCATGTCTCTTCCCCGCCGCTTCCTATGACCGACGCCCCGGCGGTATCGGGAGAAATGGGACCTGAGGATCCAGAACAAGCCGGACCTGTCGAAATTTACTCCGTATGGGCGTAGGCTTCACGCACGGCTTCCGGCCGATTGGAAATGGCCCGCAGATAACTTTTTGCAGCGGTATCTGGCGTACGTTCCCCGCTTTCCCATCCTTTGATGGTTTCCTCTTCCAGACCATACCAGAGCGCGAACTGTCGGCGACTGAGCTTCAGACGCCGACGAATCAGGGCCACATCCACATCGGCCTTGTGATCGACATGGATCGCCCTGATCCCGGCCTTTGCAAGGTCGGAGATAACCGCCTCGATCGTGTCAGTCATGGGCAGCAGAACGATTGCATGCCCTTCCGCCTGTTCCGAGGATTGCCTGATGAGGTCTTCCACCGTCTTCTTGGCGGCCAGCATCGTCAGGCCACGCCTGGACAGCGCCATCGTGACGGCAATGGAATTGAGATCAGGCCATCCCTCACGCGTCAGGGTCAGGGCGAATCTGGCGCGTGAACCGGAACGGACGCGGGATATGGCCCGGACAGGCCCCAGTCGTGCGAATTCCGCCTTCAATGATGATTTCATCGAGATCCATTCCTTCCAGAACGGCCTGTGCGATCGTTTTCAGATTGGCGAACCCGACCCCATTGGCTGTTGCACCGTGGATGTGAGTCTTGGCCAGCTTCATGAATCCTTGGGATCGATCGATACTGAATTCAGCCATGACCATCAGAACGACACCAGGAGCCTGAATAACCAGGGTTGCGATCGGATCACTGCTCTGGTCATCGTCCATTTCGAATGACAGGTCTTCGACTGTCCACCGTGGCCTCATGCTAAATTATAGGTTCAATGAACCTATAATTCAAGCAGATCCCGCCGTCGTCCTTCCGGCAGCAGCGCCAGCCCATACAGGATATTGGCCTGGGTCATGGTCGTAATGAAGATGGTCATCATGGACTGACGGGACATCCAGGCCAGCACCGCCCCGTCAGGCCCGGAGCGCATCAGTTCGGAGAGGATGTTGGTGTCGAGAACGATCACACTCCGAAATCCACATCCCTGATGGCCTCACGGGACACGGCAGGCAGGTCTACCCCGCCCAGCCTGGCAAAACGCTGGTGGATGGCCTGACCGGCATCCACCCCCTGCGACACTTCAGCGGAAAGAGTCGAGCGCAGGATATCGCGCACCTCTTCCTCCATGGAACGCCCATGCTGTGCTGCGCGCAGACGAAGCCTGTGCTTGAGACTGTCATCGAGATTGCGGATGGTCATGACGGCCACGGGAACCTCCATTAGGCAATGACAGCATTGCAGTCATTGACTGCGCGTTCTTCAATCATCAGGTCAGGTTAGGGTATTTGAGGGAAGAGACGAAATCCCGCGCTGAAGATTACCAGTAATATTCGTGGGGGCGTCGGGTTCCGGTATACGGAAAGACCGCCTCGAGAGGATCGAGATCGCCCTTGATGATCAGGTGGGCAATATGCCTGTCATGATGACGGCCAGGGCGGATATCGTGCAGATGGCTGTACCAGTTTGGAGATTCAGAGGCATCACGTGAGCCTCCATAGCCACAGCGATCCGGCC
Organism: Komagataeibacter ossonobensis; assembly: GCF_057359305.1. NCBI lineage: Bacteria > Pseudomonadati > Pseudomonadota > Alphaproteobacteria > Acetobacterales > Acetobacteraceae > Komagataeibacter > Komagataeibacter ossonobensis. Next base: position 18,929 of record NZ_JBXAYQ010000038.1, read on the forward strand.
GGTTGGCCCAGCGATGGTTCCGGCCGTGTCTACGGCTGTGATGATAGGTGCGAGACATGGGAGCTTCCCCTCCATGACGCACGGAGTGATTTCCGGGCGTACCTACATCGCCCGATCTCCCCTGTTCTGGTTGTTCATTTGCTCCTGACCACCGGCTTAAGCCTTGCCTGCAGGGTCATGGCCGCGATCATGCCGGAACGGCTCTCATGGGATGATCTGGCAAGCGCATCCAGCCGCTCCAGAACGCGGCGGGGAAGGGAGATGTTCGCCCGTTCCACCCGGTCATCGAGGACGGCCGGATCAATGGTGACAAAGCCCACTGTCCAGCCCTCATAATCCGGGTTGTTCTGGATGGCGTCGAGCGTGCTGGGAGAAGGCACAGCCTCTCCGGCATCCAGCGTGGCGTCGATCCATGCCGCAGCGGCCTCTTCCGCATTGGAAATGGCTTCATCGAGCGTGTCGCCTGCCGAAAAGCAGCCGGGGAGGTCAGGAAAGACAACGCCAAATGCCGTTGTCTCGCTGCCCCGTTCGATAACAACCGGATAGCGCATGATGATCCTCCTAGAGACCCGCCTGTTTGCGGATGGCGGCAACCAGACCGGTGCCCAGATCCTTTTTGGGATGAGGGACGACCACGATCCCTGGTCGCGATGGATGTTTGAAGACGTTGTGTGAACCGCGCACGCGATCCAGCTTCCAGCCTGCTTTTTCCAGCTCCCGGATCAGATCGGCACTCTTCATTTACACATCATACGCATGGCCTGCCCCCTGTTCAAGAAGGCAGGTAAAAGGATGTGACCAGGCCGTCAATTCCCTGCAATGCCCGTAGAGCACTCTGGGAGGCCGTACAGAGCGTAATTCCCTCTATGGCCTACCCCACTAGTCACCACGTTCGGTAACGCCTGTATGGTCATCCTGTAGCGCCTGGTGGGCATGCTGCAACATGTGAGTCGCTGAATGACCGTTTGAACTCCGTTGTGTCTTGAGCAGATTGCGGTCTTGCCCGGTTTTTCTGGCGTTGCAGGTGTCGGGCGAGCGCGGAGCGGGAGCCCCGTAGGGCGCCGAAGGTGCCGACGCAGGCGGGGAGGATGCGTTTATTGCATTGTCATATGATATTTTCACGCCGAAGGCGTGTCCGTTTAGCGCAGCCCGGAAAGGGCGAGCAGGGGGATGCCGGGTGGGAGATCGCGCGAAGCGCGATCGGGGCGGCCGTAGGCCGCGAGCCGGCGGGGGCAGAGCCCCCAAGAGGCGGTGATCAAATTTGAATTTGGAATTTTTAGGATTTGAGAAATTATCCACAGGATGAAAAACCAAAGACGGTGTTAAATATGTGTTAGATTCTGTGTTAAGGGATTCCAATGGGTCCATAAGCAGATGATTTAAAAAGATAAATTATCATAATTCCGCTGTTTTGGTATTTAAAACCCCGAATCTTGGTATTTAAAACCCCGAATCTTGGTATCTGAAACCCCGAATCTTGCTTCCGGTATTTAAAACCCCGAATCACTTGACACGGGTATCTGAAACCCCGAACGTAAGTTATGGTATCTGAAACCCCGAATCAGCCAGTTGTTTATGAGGCTCTTTTACCGGAGCGTCATCCTCAGCATGACCTGTTCATCTGCGACGTGGCAGATGCGGTACTTAAGGATGTGATGCCCCAAATGGAGCATCCGTTCTATTCCTTGTCCAAAAAACCTGAGACTTCCATTCGCCGCTATGAGCATAATGGGCAATGGCTGGAAATCACGCCAAGCGTGAAGGGTCTTGCTACAATCTACGACAAGGATATTTTGATCTACTGCATTTCACAGATCATGGCGAAGCTAAAAGCCGGGGAGAAGGTATCGCAACGGGTGCGGATCAGCAGCCGTGACTTACTTATCTTCACCAATCGCGGTACGGCAGGTAAAGACTATAAGGCCCTCATCGAAGCCCTCGACCGCCTTGAGGGAACCCGTATCCGCACCAACATTGTCACAGGCGACGAAGAACAGGTGGACGGTTTTGGCCTGATCGACGCTTCATCCATCCGCCGTAAACTCGGCCTCGACGGCCGCCTGTTGCATTGCGAAATCAAGCTGTCGGATTGGGTCTTTAACGCAATCAAGAGCAATGATGTTCTGACACTACACCGTGATTATTTCCGGCTACGCAAACCGTTGGAACGACGCGTTTATGAACTAGCCCGCAAGCATTGCGGTCAGCAAACAGCATGGAAAGTCTCTCTTGAGATTCTGTTGAAAAAATCAGGCTCTCAAAGCCCAGAAAAGCTATTCCGACAGATGATAAAAAATCTCGCAGCGAGCGATCATCTGCCAGATTACCGTGTCGAATTCGATCTCCAGAAAGACATGGTAACATTTATCAATCGCGGCACGATGAAAGCTGCCGAGCCCGCAGCAGAGGCTTGGATGGGCGCGCTCGATCCTGATATTTACGGGGATGCTCGGAACGTCGCACCAGGTTGGGATGTACACCATCTCGAAAGAGAATGGCGTATGTGGCTGGGTGATAACGAGATCGCCCCGAAGAATCCCGAGCGGCATTTCATCAAGTTCTGCGAGACGTGGTTTGCTAAGCGCGGTCAACCCTGATTGTGCAAATATACAAGCATACTTCTACGTGAAATAGGGGTCAGCGCTCTCCAAAAGGATGGCGCCCGTGCTTACGCATCAGGTCATCAATGGCTTCCCCAATCAAACCCTGAATAGTTGTATCAGTATCAAGGGCGAGTTGATGTAGTCCCTTGCTAACCGCTGGGGAAAAATATCCCACCACAGCCCGCTTACCTTCTCTCGGATTGCGCGGGCGGGCTTTCTCTACCACTGCTTGCGCTTCCGGTTCCACAACCGATGGCGCGACCGTCTTTTTGAGACCAGCAAACCGACTCATGCTGTACGTCCTTAACTTAGAAATTTGCTAACGTGTTTTTGTATCATCTTGTTTGTGTGATGGCATGTTAACTTGATCACACACCCAATTCCACAACCGTGCCACATCAGCAGCAGCCTTGCTTTCCGGCTCCGCTTCCTGCGCAGTCTGACCGGAACCAACGCTATGATGAAAAATCGCACGCTCTGACAAGACAACAGGAGCAACAGGGATGCCGAACTGCGCCACGACCGCAGCCGCCTCTCTATAAACTTGAGGCGCACGAGGAGGCCCTGCAGTAAAAATCACAAAGGCAGGCTTGCCACTGGCTCGCACAAGTTCTGCCGTTGTTCTGACAGCATCCATATCGAAAGCGCGTGGTCTACATGGAATCAATAAGAAGTCAGCGACACGGCACGCCTCACGCGCCATAATATCGGCATGAGGCGGGGTATCTATTATTGATAGCTCTGCGCCTAGTTCAGAGGCTTGCTCCAGCTTTCTTGATAACAAGGCGTGGGCTGCACAATCCACCACATCCGGGTCGGCATCCCCTCGCCACGCTTTCCATGAACTTGCAGTCGCTTGAGGGTCTGTATCGAGGATAAGAGAAACGTATCCAGCGGCACTGGCACTGGTCGCCAGGTGCAGGGCAAGCGTCGTCTTCCCAGCCCCCCCCTTCTGACTAATGATCGCGATTGTTTTCATGCCATCATGTTTCCGTGTTAACATATTAACTCATTATCATGATATTTTGATAACTCAATATCTAACTCACAAAAAACGAATAATTTAATCGAACCGAACATTTCATATATCTCCAGCCGATGTGTTGGCACTCATTTCAATGTCATCGTGTTAACATGAGAGCATGAGAGCATGAGAGCATGAGAGCATGAGAGCATGAGAGCATGAGAGCATGCTGACATCATATTTGCTCTATATACAATAGCCTAATAATGTTCTGGCTGATCCGCAATGAGAGCTGTCAAGTCCCGACCTTCATTGATCAGAGGGCAGGCGGCAGATGAGCGAGGATCTTGAGATACCGGGTCACGTGCCGCAGTTCGTCTAGCTGCTCGGTCGCAGTCAGTAACTCGCATTGTCCTGCCTGCCATAGCCCGAGCAGATACGCTGGCAGGGATTTTTCAAAAAGCAGGGCACTGATGAGAAGATTGGTCTTGGTGGCCAGACGCACGCTTTAGCTGGACTTGTCTGTTGCCAGCGTGGCGGTCACGGCCTCACCGATCAGGTCCTCCAGCGCGTCCGGCTCCATATCTGCGAACCCACTCCGGGCTTCCGCCATCGTCCTGTCGAACACACGCCAGCGCACCGCCTCCTCGATGAAGCGCGACAGGTCGCCTTTCTTCATGCCATGCTGCGCTAGGAAACCACGTACGGCGATATCGGTTTCGCGGGAGACCGAAACCGTCCAGCGGACCATATCAGTCGACATGTCGGTGCTTATACGCTTGTTATGATTTCCCTTTCGCAAAATGCATTACCCCCACATTTTCCGTGCGATATCCTGCTCCTCGGCGCCGACGGCATCGGCGTAGATGGCGGTGGTGGAGAGCTGGGCATGGCCGAGCCATTTCTGCACCATGTTGAGGGGGATGCCGCTGGAGACGGCGGCGACGCCGAAGGCATGGCGCAGGCCCTTGGGGGACGCGGCCGGGCCGGACAGGCCGGCGGCGGCCATGACCGCATGCACGGCCCGCCAGCCGGTCATGCGGGACCAGGGCCACAGCCGGGCGGCCGATCCACGGCCCCGCCGACGCTGGGCCTCGCGGATGCCATGCACTAGGTCCAGGGCCTCGAGCAGGGACGGGGGCACCGGCACGGCGCGATAGATCCCGTCCTGGCGCTTCTTGAGCGTGGCGAACACCAGCACGCCGCCGGCCAGGTCCACCCGGTCCGCCGTGAGGGCGAGGGCCTCGGACAGGCGGCAGCCCGACCAGGCCAGGGTCATGCACAGCGTGCGGGCCTCGCGCGGCGCCTGCTCGGCCGCGCGCAGGAACCGCGCCCGCTCGGCAACCGTGAGGTATTTGCGGCTCCCGTCGCGGTCGAACAGCTGCATCCCGCCGGGGGCGCCTGCCGGGGTCACCCGCTGTCCCGGTTTTGAGGTGCCGCTCATCCGGCCGTCTTGTCGCGGTAGCCCCGCCGGCGTTTGGCCCGGAGCTGGCGGGCGAGGGCGTCGAGCGCCTGCCCGGCATCATGATGCAGTTCGCAGACCTGCCGGCCGGCCGTCCCGATCCGCCCCCACTGCCGCACCAGGGCGGTGCCGACAAACAGGTCGGGCTGCAGCGACAGATGGTAGAATCGCCAGCAGTTGGCGGCCGGGTCCACGCGCACCAGCGCCGCCGTTTCGGGAAACAGCGACAGCTGGCAAGGCGGCCGGACAGGGGCCTTCGGGGCAGGTCTGGGCATGATGTCCTGAAAAGTGTAACACACTTCTCCCGACCCGGACAGGAAAACCGCCGCTGACGCGGGGCAGGCCGGCCGGTTTCAGGCCCGGCCTGTTACACTATTACCCATAGTGTATCATATCATGGGTCTACTGCCCCTTGAGACGTTATCACTCTCAATCCAATAGAGCCGACAACTTTGGGGGAAGCGAACGTCATTGCCGCTGCAGTCAATCCCGGAGCGGTTCAGTTTCTGGTTGAAAGCGCGGCTAGAAATGTTGCAGATTTTCGTTGCTTGGACTGCCGACAAATTGGCCAATTGGTAGACCAAGCGACTTTAATTTTAGCCCGAGGAGGGCGCTAACACGGAGAAAAGTTATGTCATCGTACTACGATCCGCTACTGTACAAAGGCAAGCGTTTGACCGGCGCGGCCGCTATGAACGCACGTATCAAGCGTGCTGGTAATCTCGATCAACTGATCGAAAAAGTCATGAAGAAGACGGCTGAAAACATGGCACGCGAACTCGGGTTCGCCGAGAAGAGTCCGCCGCGCTCTCCTCGTCCTGTGGGTCGCTCTCGCATCAAAGACGACTCCCGTCCTGTCGTTCATTGAAGCCCCTGAAATCCTGGACACGGCGCAAGAAGTCTTTTCTTGCGCCGTAGTTTTTAAGGTGCAGATTTTTACCAGAATTGCACCGATAGTATATCCTCCCAGGATGTCGTGAACCGTTGGGAGAGCATTGAAACCCGCAGCCAACATCCTGACTGTCCCAAGGCCAAGCCGCTCATCGAGGACATCGAGCGCCGTCATATGAGCCGCTTCGGTATTGAAGGAGGCAATTGCGTACAAGCAATGAGCCACGTCCGCTGTCGGGAAACGCATGGCGACGCTTCAATGCCTACAAAGAGGGCGTTAACAGCCCAGAGGCAGGCGGATTGAACTCTGGTGGCAGGACGAGGCCCGCATCGGGCAGAAAAACGGTCTGGTCCGGCAATGGGCGCGGCGTGGCACCCGACCACGCCAGCCTGCCGATCAACGCTATGAGAATGCCTGGCTGTTCGGCGCCATCTGCCCCGCACTCGGCAAGGCGGCAGGCCTGGTGTTGCCGTTTACCGGCACGGCCAGCATGCAACTGCATATCGAGGAAATCTCACGCTGCGTCGCACGCGGAGCGCATGCCGTCGTCCTGCTCGATCGTGCCGGCTGGCATACGACACCCAAACTCAGACTGCCGCGCAACGTCAGCCTGATCTTCCTGCCGTCCCGCGCTCCCGAACTGAACCCGGTCGAGAATATCTGGCAGTTCCTACGCGCCAACTGGCTGTCCAACACCGTGTTCAGCGGCATCGAACACATCATCGAAGCCGCATGCACCGCATGGAACAACCTCACCGCCCTGCCACAGACCATCCGATCCATCGGCCTCAGAAAATGGGCTCATATAGGTCAAAGGTGATAGCCCGTAGTATTACCGGAAAATATGGGATCGTGCGGAAATGGTTGACGACACGGCAGGCTGCGTCTCCACAACAGCGCTCCCGACGCCATGCTGTGCCTCCCCTCGGACGGAAACTGGCACGCCTCCTGTTGACGGATCCTGGAACACTTGCCGATCAGCAGACCCTGTTTGTCAGGGAACTTCTTGCAGCAGAACCCCAACTGGAAAAAACGACCATCTGGGTGAGGAAAATGCAAAATCTGCTCTGCAGGAAATCAAAAGACAACCTCAGGCTTTTACTGGAAGCCGGAAGGGATACCCTGCTCTCCCGTCTGGTTCCAGCCCTTGAACGGGATGCCGCAGCCATTCGGGCTTCTCTTGTGACATCGTGGACCACCAGCCCTGTGGAGGGACAGATCAGTCGATTGAAGATGATAAAGCGCACCATGTTCGGGAGAGCAGGCTTCGAACTCCTCAGGGCACGTATACTTCCAATCTCATAGCGCAAAAATCACCACACACTTTGCGGAAGAACCTATTTTTGAGTGCCGATTGACACTAGGACCACAGGGAGCCTGTCCACACCATCAGTTCTCAGTGAAAATCAACATTATAAGCTCTGAATTTAGCTGATTTTGATCTTATGACCAGCACCTGAAGCCTGTACAATTTTAGCACCACGATCAGCATACGCTGTCTGGCCTTCAAATCCACTAGACTGAATTTCTTTAAGGATATTCATTAGTTCTTTCTGACGATCGCTACTTTCGTCGAGAATATCTTGAACAACTCCTTTTACCTTTGTTCTAGCAGATATTTTTTTAGGATTATTTTCAATCTCTTTTAAGGTAACAGAGTCGGTTTCAGAGATATTGCTCGTCAGCCATGTCCAGAGCTTAGCACATCCAGCTTTCGCACCGGAGATGGTCAACGCTTCAATCACCTTAATAGATGCCTGTTCAGCAAGATCTTCTATATTCACAAATCACGTCTTTTTATCTGTCCGCAGAAGAACGAGATTGTAGGATATTCTGAAGATAATTTCTAGCCAGATTGGGCTGGAAAGCATCCGGCCGCTCTGAG
>NZ_JBXAYQ010000039.1:0-25222 GCF_057359305.1 Komagataeibacter ossonobensis
GAAAAATCAGCTTCCAGCTCTACAAAAACAGAAACATCATTGAACGCTTCTTCGCCAGGCTGAAGCAGTTCAGAGGCATTGCAACACGCTACGACAAGCTGAAGTCAACATTCCTCGCAGCAGTGCAACTCGTTTCCGCCATCAGCGGAATTAACTGACGACACGCCGTAGGGTTTAAAAGATATGCATGGGGCCATTAATGCAAATGGCCCCATTAACGTATTGAAAATTCAGTTTTCAGCAGAAACGTACATTTCAAAATTTCCCTCTACAATATTGTAAGTATGCCCAGACAGATCAAAAAACAGACGGTCATCATTAATGGAAAAGTTGGAAAAAAACAAAATTTTGCAGAAATTTCCTAAAATATAAGATAAATCCAGAAATTCATATGAATATAATAAAATATAATCTGTATCATATTTCACAATATCATTACTTATTTTTATAATATCATCATTTTTTATATTGCATTTTTCCATATATATTAATTTAATATTAAAATTATCTCCAAATTTTTCTTCTAAATAATTTATTTTATTGTCTTTATCATGAACAATTATTATATTTTTCTTATTTTTTTTATCATATTCTCCATGTCTCCAAATTTTTTTGCGACGAGGAGGAAACGAAAGCTGATACAGTTGTGAAAAACTAAGATTATCATTATAGTATGGGTCGGAAAGCTTATAATATTGGGACTTTTCTTTTATGTATTCCAATTCACTACGATATGTATTTATCTTATCCGACGTCAGATCGAGACCTCTGGATATAGATTCATAATGCACAAACAATGGGTTAGAAATTACTATATTTCTATATCCATGTTCTTTTGATCGAATGCACAACAGTATATCATTAAATGCAATTTCCAGATTTTCATCAAACCCATTTATATGGCTAAATACATCTCGTCGAAGCGCCATGCATGCACCAGTGACTGCCAAGACCTCACGCGAGGCATTCATTAAACCCATATAACCAGGATCCTGTGCCTTTAAGCCAAGCCCAGCATGTTGCGCAAAATTTTGACCGCCTACGACACATCCGTTATGTTGAACGCGTCCGTTTCCATATAAAAGTTTACATCCTACGACACCGACGTCTTTTTTGCATAGTAAACGCTGTATCTGGGTAATCCAAGATCCGTCTAATAATTTAGTATCATCATTAAGAAATACGACTATATCTCCACTAGATTTAGAAAAACCTAAATTGTTTATTAAAGAATAATTAAATTTTTCCTTATATTCTAATATTTTTATATTTACCTTTTTTTGTAATTTACGGAAAAATTTTTCAGGAACCCCACTTTCGGATCCATTGTTAATAATAACAAATTCTATTAAATTAAGTGGGTATTCTGTTTTTTCTAATATGCTTTTTACACACCTCCGTATGTATTTGTAATTATTTTTAGTTGGTATTATTATACTAACGGTATTTTTGTTAATTTCGCAATTTTCAATTAATTTATAATTATAAGAGTGGTTATTTTCTTCTGCGGGAACAGAATTTAACAAAAATGGAATATGCAAGGCATTGGACTGAGAAATTTTTTGTGATATATTTATTACTGTTTCTCTAATACTAAATGTTTTATATAATTCTTCCAGAATATTTTCCTTAAAAAATATTGCATTATGTACAAAAATGCCGCCTTTTAAATAATCGACATGATTGAGTAATTCTAAGGAAAATTTTGGTTTAAACGCAGGTTTTATACTCCCGTCATTGAAAACATATTCATCATCAGAATAAGAAATAATTGTATCATTGTTGGCGCATAGAATATGCACCGAAAAATAATTGTCATGTAATTTAGATGTTCCGTATGAGATATATATTTTTTTATTATCTTTTATTTTTATTTTATCAAAATTTATATTAAAATTAAAATATTCAGAAATCTTATGAATTTCCTCCTTTTCTGGATGAGATATTTTATGTTTCGATATTATAAAAACTGTATCCACAAAAATATTCTGTTGACTAATGGTCTTGAGTGTTTCCAAAATGGAATCTATGTAAATATTATCTAAAATTAAAATAACAAAGATGGATTCTTTATAATTATTTTGAAAGTTTTCGAATATATATTTGTCATTTTCATTAAATTGTGGAAATTCTGATATCCATTTTTTATAATCATAGCAATAGTTTTGTTTTTTATTTAAAAAATACTTATACTTTCCTATAGCCCTAATTGGCTGCGTAATTTTCCATGATAAAGAATTGCGTATCCGATCATTCCGATTTTGATCAAGACGCAAATAGGTTCTATCGTTCATATACCGATTTAATAATTTTATATTTTCTTTAATGATCATTTTCATTCTAGAATAAGACCTTAGCAGATGTGTATTACGTATATTATATCATTTAAAATTCACATGAAAAGATATCCGGTTAGAGCCTGTTTGAGAATGTGTTGATGCGGTGGCCTGGGCGTGATTCAAGCTTGGGATATGGATCTGAGCAGGCCGTGGCCGGATGGCCGCACTGGAGAGGCGGTCAAAGCGCTACCCGACCGATCTGACGGACAGGGAATGGCTGTTTATTCAGCCGTTTCTGCCGTCAGCGGCCAAGCGCGGTCGCAAGCCTGCGGCGGACCTGCGCGATGTGCCTGATGCGCTTCGCTATCTGGCACGAACAGACGGTGGATGGCGGATGCTGCCGAACGGCTTCCCGTATCGGGGATCATGACTGCATGGACGCGGCCGCCACGCTTGAGCAGCTCAAAAACGGCGACCTTTCCTGCAGCACCTCGCCCTCTTTTATCTTTGCGATGTCCGCCGAAATAGCTTTCATCGACTTCGATCTCTCCTTCAAGGGGCACTTCCAGAGCATTATGCGCGACAATGATTTTCCGAAGCTTACGGTAAAACAGAGTCGCTGTATTGCGATTGACGCCGACAATTTCCGCAGCACTCCGCGCGGGTGCGCCCGCAACGAAGTGTTCCAGAAGGTGTCTTTGGGGGCAAGTGCCAAACGGCTGCGACGACGTACTTTCATATGACATATCAAGCCTTTATTGGCTTACCTATGCCAGCCCCATTGCATTTTTTTATAGCGCGAGTGAGAACGGATGGCGTTGGCCTAATGTGTTCGTCGAAAGACGGACCATCTGAGAATATGAGCGACGGGTAACCTGCGTTGGGAGAGTGTTACGACGAGGTGCCTGATTTCCTGTATGGATCAGCGGACAAGGACTGTCGTGTCTGCTGTATTCCTCTACCGGGACGTAATCCGCTGGAATGGCAGCCGTAGTGATATGGAAAGACCGACGATCGGTGTTCGGCCCCTATCCGTCGCTTACAGCAGCTTCATGATTTTGAGCAGCAGCCATGTGATCATCATGAACACAAAGCAGATACCGCCGGCTTCCACGGTTCCCAGCGGGCCGGATGCAAGGAACATGCCGCCCGTATTCATGCCGAAAAAACCGGTGACAAAGGTCGCGGGCAGCATCAGCGTGGTCACGATCGACACGGTGTACAGGCGGCGGTTGGTTTCTTCCGCCTGACCGGACGCCAGTTCGTCCTGCAGTGATCGTGCGCGGTCCTGCAGGGCCAGAAGGTCATCAAGGGCTGCATGGATCTGGCGCTGCGAACGATCGCGGATGTCATCTTCCGCCCATTCGGGCAGTTCCAGATCCTCGTTATGGAAAATGCGGTCCACGGGTGAGATCACGCGCCGCAGTTCGGTCGAACGGCGGCGCACGCGCCCGATCAGACCGCTTATGCGACCAAAATCAGTGTGCTGGTCCAGCGTCAGCAGCAGGTCCTCGGCACGGTCCAGCTGATCATCCAGCATGGCGATATTACGCCGTACGGTATCGGCAAATTCCAGCAGGGTATGATCGACCACTTCGGCAGGGGAGTCGTACGAAGCCCGCTGCATGGCCCGGTAAATGACCCCCAGGGCCGGAACCGGCTGGCGGCGTGTGGTGATCAGCAGGGTGGGCAGGACCGCGAAACGCCATGCGGACAGGTTCTTGTCGTCTTCCGACATGGCGTCGTCAAAGCCGGGCAGGGCGCCATAGACGATATCGTCTTCCGCCTCGACATTGGTGCCGCGATCCGTGCTGCCCAACGCAAGGCGCACTTCCTCAGGCAGGCAGGGAATGGCCTGGATATGGGCGCGGCTGGCGGTATGGACGATATCGTAATGTAGCCAGACCCAGGTGGCTGGCTCATCGGGGGGGTAGCCTTCAAGCGCGCGGGCGATCTGTTCATCCGTCAGGCGCTCAGGCTTCTGGCCCGGCTGGCAGGCAATGGCCCATACCAGTCCGTTGGAGACAGAGGACGCGGATAACATGTCGACAGACAACCCAGTGGTATTGTCCGTCATGGGGAAATCGGGGACGTTTCCCATCGCGTATCCCTCCGTCATGCTGCCGGTCTGGCCGGTTCTGGTGGCTATGTCCGTGGCTGATACAAAACGGGCGGCCGGTGGCTTTTGACCACGCGCCCGCCCGTTACGCCAGCGGCGTCTTACTTCATCAGGTCAGGGGAGACCTTGCCGCCATTTTCCGCCAGCTTCTGCATGACCTGCTTGATCAGCCAGATATTCATGGACGCGGAATCGTTCATGTCGCCGGTGTAATGCAGTTCCGTCGCCAGCTGCTTGCGCGCGGTAAGCGAGCTGTCCAGGCCCAGCAGCTTCAGCAGGTCCACGATGGAAGTCTGCCAGTTCAGCTTTTCCGGGTTTTTGGCCGCCAGCGCGCTCAGCACCGCGTCCACGTCAACCGGCTGTGCCGGGGCGGCAGGTGCCGCAGTCGCTGCGGGTGCAGCAGCAGGTGCTGCAGTGGTTGCAGCGGCAGGGGTGGCGGCTGCAGCGGTGTGGCTGCCGAAAATCTTGGACAGGATTGAACCGAAGATGCTCATGTTCTCTTTCTCCATCACATGATGTGGTCCGACGGATGCCGGACCCCTCACGCATATGTTAGGGACGTTTGCAGTGCTTAGTAACGATACAGGTCATTCTTGAACGGGCCATTGACCGGCACGCCGATATAATCCGCCTGCGTCTTCGACAGTTTCGATAGCTTCGCACCCACCTTCGCGAGGTGGAGGAAAGCCACCTTCTCATCCAGGTGCTTGGGCAGGGTATAGACCTTGTTTTCGTACTTGCCTTCCGGTGCCTGCCACAGATCGATCTGTGCCAGCGTCTGGTTGGTGAACGACGCGGACATGACGAAGGACGGGTGGCCCGTCGCGTTACCCAGGTTCACCAGGCGGCCTTCGGACAGGACGATCAGGCGCTTGCCGTCGGGGAAGACGACCTCATCCACCTGCGGCTTGATGTTGTCCCATTTGTAGTTGCGCAGGGCGTTGATCTGGATTTCGGAATCGAAGTGCCCGATGTTGCACACGATGGCGCGGTTCTTCATTTCGCGCATGTGCTCGATGGTGATGACGCCCTCGTTACCGGTCGCGGTGACAAAGATATCGCCGCGGGGCGCACCTTCTTCCATCGTCACGACCTCATAGCCTTCCATCGCGGCCTGCAGGGCGCAGATGGGGTCGACTTCGGTCACCAGCACGCGGCAGCCCGCGTTGCGCAGGGACGCGGCAGAACCCTTGCCCACGTCGCCATAACCGGCAACCACGGCAACCTTGCCCGCCATCATCACATCCGTGCCACGGCGGATCGCATCCACCAGGCTTTCACGGCAGCCATACAGGTTGTCGAACTTCGACTTCGTGACGCTGTCGTTGACGTTGATGGCCGGAACCTTCAGCAGGCCATTCTTGGCCATGTCCCATAGGCGATGCACGCCGGTCGTGGTCTCTTCGGAGACGCCACGCACGTCATTAAGCATCTCGGGATACTTCTCGTGCATAAGCGTCGTCAGGTCGCCGCCGTCGTCGAGGATCATGTTCGGTGTCCAGCCATCCGGACCCTTGATGGTCTGCTCGATGCACCACCAGAACTCGTCCTCGGTCAGGCCCTTCCACGCGAACACGGGCACGCCGGTTGCGGCGATGGCGGCGGCGGCCTGGTCCTGGGTCGAGAAGATGTTGCACGAAGACCAGCGGACCGTGGCGCCGAGCGCCGTCAGGGTCTCGATCAACACGGCGGTCTGGATCGTCATGTGCAGGCAGCCGGCGATGCGCGCGCCCTTCAGCGGCTTGGATTCGCCATATTCCGCACGGAGCGCCATAAGCCCCGGCATTTCGCCTTCCGCGATCGAGATTTCCTTGCGGCCCCACTCGGCAAGCGAGATGTCCTTGACCTTGTAGTCGGTGCTGGTGGTCATTTCTTATCCTGTATTCGTCAATGCGGCACAGGATATACCCCGTCGGGCGCGCGTGATCCAGAGCACGCGGGATTCCATGTTCACGCGAACGTGCTGGCGACCTCTTCCGCCTGCTTCAGGATCCGCAGGAAATTTTCCCCCCACAGGGCCGCGATCTGGCTGCGGTCATAGCCACGACGCAGCAGTTCTGCCGTAAGATTGGGCGATTCCGATGCATCGGGCCAGCCGCGTATGCCGCCGCCACCATCGAAATCGGACGAGATGCCAACATGCTTGATTCCGATTCGCTGCACGGCGTAATCGATATGGTCCACGAAGTCCGCCACCGTGACCGGGCGTATGTCGCGCACGTCACGCGGGCGCAGGAAGGCGTCCATGGCGGTAATGTGGATGACCCCGCCACAGGTCTTCAGCGCGTCAAGCTGCCCGTCATCAAGGTTGCGCGGGTGATCGCACAGGGCGCGCACGCAGGAATGGCTGGCAAAGACCGGCGCGCGGGACAGTTCGACCGCCTGCATCATGGTGTCGCGTGACGTGTGCGAGACATCGACCAGCATGCCCACGCGGTTCATCTCGGCCACGGCATCCCGGCCCAGGCCGGACAGCCCGTGATGCAGCGTTTCGGGATCATCAAGATGGTGCATGGGCCGCGCCGAGTCGGCCAGCTGGTTATGACCGTTATGCGTCAGCGTCATGTAACGTGCGCCCAGGGCACGGAACCGCGCGATCAGCGACAGGTCCTCGCCAATTGCATAACCGTTTTCCACGGCGGGGATAATGGCGATTTCATCCGCATCACAGGCCGAGCGCATCGCCGCCGCCGTATCGCATACCCGCACGCCGGGGATCTGGCCCGTCTCCCCGATCACGCGCAGCATGGCTTCCGCCCGGGTGGAGGCCGCCTCATGCCCTGCCGCGTCACGCGCGCCCTGGCCCACATAGGCCACAAGACATGCCGCCCGCAGGCCGCCTGCGCGCATGCGCGGCAGGTCCACCCGCCGCGACGGCGCGCCCGTGGCGAAGTCGCCGCGATCCGGCCACGGGATGTCCACATGGGTATCAATGGTCAGCAGCGTGCGGTGCAGTTCCATCGCATCGGTGACGGAAATGTCGGTTGGTGTGTCAGTCATGGGGGCCTCCAGCAATGGTGATAATGAACCACATGCAGCCCAGTCCTGAAAACTGGGCATAAACCAAAAGTGGTTACCTGTCGTTAGGGTAGGGACCGGCGACGCACGTCCAGCCCCCGGCCCGGTCGCCACCCTGCCGCCTGTGCGCCGGGGCACCATAGCCGCCGGGAGCGCCTGACGAAGGAACGACCATGACGACCTCCATCCCCCTGCTCAAGCTGAATGACGGCCACAAGATCCCCGCCATGGGGTTCGGCACCTATCCGCTGGACAACCCGCAGGCCGAAAAGGCAGTGCGGGAGGCCCTGACGGCGGGCTATCGCCTGTTCGATACGGCGTCGCGTTACGGAAACGAAAGCGGGGTGGGGACCGGACTGGTCAGCTTCGACATCGGGCGTGAGGATATTTTCGTCACCACCAAGCTGCGCGGTGCCGACCAAGGATATGACAGCACGCTGCGCGCGTTTGACGAAAGCCTTGAACGCCTGAAGATGAGTTATGTTGACCTTTACCTCATCCACTGGCCGCTGCCCGCCAAGGACCAGTATGTCGAAAGCTGGAAGGCGATGATCCGCCTGCAGAAGGAAGGTCGCATCCGTTCGATCGGCGTCTCCAACTTCCTGCCTGAACACCTGCAGCGCCTGATTGATGAAACCGGCGTCACCCCCGCCGTCAACCAGATCGAGATGCATGCCGATTTCGCGCAGTCGGAACAGGTCGCCCTGCACAAGAAGCTGGGTATCCTGACCGAGGCATGGAGTCCGCTGGGGCGTGGCAAACTGCTGGAAAACCCCGTTGTCAAACGGATTGCGGACCGGCATGGCAAGTCCACGGCGCAGGTCCTGCTGCGCTGGGTGATCGATTGTGGCGTGGTACCCATTCCCAAGAGTGCGCATCCCGACCGCATGCGCGCCAACCTGCATGCGTTCGATTTCCAGTTGACGACGGATGACATGAGCGACCTTGCCACGCTCGACAGCCCCCACAACCGCACCGGTGGCGATCCCGCCACCTATGTCGAGGAATAAAAGGCTGTTTTGAAAGAACGGAAGTTTTCGGGTGTTGCCTTTTTTCAAAAAGGCGGCGTTCTTTGGAGCTTTTTGAAAAAAGCTTCACCAAAAACTTTTCTATGAATTCGCATCAACCTGACCTGCCGGTTACATCACGGACATGCTGGCGGGTCAGGATTGCACAAGCCAGAGCCACGCTGTTATGGTGCGCCCGCCCGTCCCGTCGGGCGGGCCATGTTGGCGCGTCTGCCTTGGGAAAATGGGCATGACCGGGATCACACCACCAGCATGGCACCAGCGCAGGCAGTAGCGGCATCTGACGAACATGGCGGCCTGACCGCGCAGGCTTCCCCCACGCGCCGGTCCCTGCGATGGCTGGCGCTGGGATTTGCGGGCATGCTGGCCGCCTGCGCCCACAATCCTTCGCCCGAAATGAGCGAGGAACAGATCCTTCACGAGGCCGAGTCCTATCGTGCCCGTGCCCAGAGCAACTATACCCCGCCGGGACCGCCGGAAGACCCATGGGGGCCTTATATCAACGCGGCTTCGCAGCGCTTTGACGTGCCCAGTGTCTGGATCCGCGAGGTCATGCGACGCGAGTCGGGTGGTCAGCTTTACCATAATGGCCAGTTCGTGACCTCGCTGCCCGGCGCCATGGGGCTGATGCAACTCATGCCGCCGACCTATGATGCGATGCGGGCGCGCTACAACCTTGGTCCCGATGCCTATGACCCGCACGACAATATCGAGGCGGGTACGGCCTATATCCGTGAAATGTATGACATTTACGGTTCTCCCGGTTTTCTTGCCGCCTATAATAGCGGGCCGGGACGGCTGGATGACTTCCTCGACCGCTATCATACCCTGCCCAAGGAAACGCGTGATTACGTCGCCTCCATCGGGCCACGGATCGCGGGCAGCACGCCCATAAACCGTTCGCAGGCCGACCTGCTGGTGGAAGCGCGCGCCCTGGCCCGCGCGCAGGCGGCGCAGAATGCGCGTGGCGGGCAGAGCCGGGGCCGCCAGCTTCTGGCATCCGTCCCGCGTGGGGGCGCGGCCGATACGCCGTCGCCCGAAGCTGCTGCCGTGCGCGCGGCATGGAGTGCCCGTGAACAGAGTGGCCTGTCCCCGATGGCCGCTGCCGGAACCCACCCCGGCGTCATCAGCATGGCGAACAGCCATGACTGGGTGGTGCAGGTCGGTGCCTATGGATCGATCGGGCAGGCGGAGCATGCGGCAGGACAGGCGCGGGCGAAGGTTTCGTTCAGCGGCGCACGCACGCAGGTCGCGACCGTTGCATCGGGGCGCCGTCATGTCTATCGTGCAAGGCTGACCGGCCTGTCGCACGAAGCGGCCCAGCAGGTCTGTCAGCGACTGGGCGGATCAGGGTGCCAGATCCTGCCGCCAACCACATGAAGGCATGGACCCTGCCCTGCAGGGTGTGAGGACACATGAGGTATTTTTACAGGCGTTCCCGCTGGTCCCTGCCGGGACTGTGCCTGCCGCTGGTCGGTGTTATGGCGTTTGCCGGCTTTGTCTGTTTTTCCCCCGCGCGTGCGGCCCTGCCGGTTGGCAGCCAGGCCCCGATGTTTGATGCGCAGGCTACCACCAATGGCAGCGAGTTCAATTTCCGCCTGGCTGATGCGCTGCGGCAGGGGCCGGTGGTGCTGTATTTCTACCCCGCCGCCTTTACCCGTGGCTGCACCATGGAAGCGCATGACTTCGCCAACGCCATGGACCAGTACAAGGCGCTCGGCGCCACCGTCATTGGCGTTTCCACCGATGACATGCACACCCTCGACCGCTTTTCCGTAAGCGAGGGCCATGGTCGTTTCCCCGTCGCGACCGACCCGAAGGGTCAGATCGCAAAGATGTATGACAGTCACCTGCCGCTGGTGAACCGCGCCAGCCGTACGTCCTATGTCATCGCCCCCGATGGCAAGGTGATCTACGCCTACAGCGCCCTGTCGCCCAAGGGGCATGTCAGCGGAACACTGGATGCGCTGAAGCAGTGGCGCGCGGCGCAGGGCAACGCCAGCAAGGTCACGCTGCCCGCAAAGCCCCAGTAAAAGCCGATTTCAAAATAATATCCTGATAAAGATAAAAGTTTTTGGGTGCCGCCTTTTTGCAAAAAGGTGGCGTTCCTTGAAGCTTTTTGAAAAAAGCTTCACCAGAAACTTTTTATAATTTCAGATAGATTTCTGAAGTAGCCCTCAGGGTCGCAACATTGACTTGCGTTCACCGCACGGTATTGACTGGTCTTTCCGTATCCGTGGGGAGAAGCCGGTGGGATTCCGGCACGGTCGCGCCACTGTACACTGCAGCTTTTGCGGAAGTCAGACCTCCCGGCGGATAGAACTGCATTCCGTTACGGGACGCGCTTTCCCGACAGGAGATCTGACCCCATGTCTTTCATTCATTCTCTCCCGCCGCATCGGGATATGCCCTGATGGCCGGACGCCTCCTGCTGCGTGGCATGCTGGCGGGCATTGCCGCCGCCGCCCTTGCATTCCTGTTTGCCCGTGTGTTCGGTGAACCGCAGGTCAATCTTGCCATTGCCTTCGAATCCGCCATGGATGCGGCATCGGGTGAGCCACCGGAACCCGAACTGGTCAGCCGGGGCGTGCAGGCATCCCTTGGGCTGTTGACGGCTGCCGTCATGTATGGCGCGGCGTATGGCGGGCTGTTTGCGCTGGTGTTCTCGCTGGCGTATGGGCGCATCGGCCGCTTTTCGCCGCGCATGCTGTCCATGCTGCTGGCGGGGGCGGGATTCCTGGCCGTGGTGCTGGTGCCGGACCTGAAATACCCGGCCAATCCCCCCGCGGTGGGACAGCCGGAAACCATTGGCCTGCGCACGACAGCCTATTTTGAAATGGTTGTCTTTTCGCTGTGTGCGCTGACGCTGGCGGTCCTGTCCGGGCGCGCGCTGGCCACGCGCCTTGGTAACTGGGGTGCGACGTTATGCGGCGGCGCGGTGTTCGTGGTGCTGGTGGCGCTGCTGCAATGGGCGCTGCCCGATATCAGTGAAGTGCCGGACAATTTCCCCGCCGCCCTGCTGTGGCGCTTCCGCGAGGCCGCCCTTGGCATGCAGATCGTGCTGTGGGGCAGCCTCGGGCTGGTCTTCGGCATGATGGCCGACCGGCTGCTGGGGCGTGGTATACCCCGTTACGGCTGATCCGGCGTATCATCCCCATCGTGGCTGCCGCCGATTCTGTCCGGTGTCGGGGCCGTGGAGGGGATGTTTTCCTTCATGACCCTGTCCCATATCGCATGCAGCTTGATGTCCATGGCGTCATCCAGCACGGGGAAGGGATGGCTTGCCGCGATATAGGCAGGCTGTTGGTCCCAGTGCAGGGCGGCTTTCGTATCGGCATCCAGCGGCGCGTTGGTGTTGGCGGGCATGCCCCAGAAACATGATGACGTGGCCAGTCGCGCCTGTGCCGCGGGCGTGCGCAGGTATTGCGCGAACGCCAGCGCCAGTGCCTTGCGTTGCGAGGCCTCGATGATCGAGATGCCATGCTGCCACCGGATACCGCCCTGCCGGGGTAGGGTGAAGGTCAGGTCCGGCCGCTGTTTCGGAATATCGGGTTGCGCCGTGGGCGTACTGACCGTGCCGCCTTCGCCCACGCCCGCCGTGGTCCATGCGCCGCCGCCTACGACAATATCCACCACGCCATCGGCCAGCGCCTGCTGCACGCTGGCGCTATCGCCCACCAGTGTCGCATTGGCGCGCAGGGCCGCCAGCTTGTCCTGCAATGCAGGCAGGTCGGCATCCGTCAGGTGCGCGGGATCAAGCCCCAGCGCCAGGGCGATATAGGACAGGATGGGCAGGTAGCTGTCATAAATCGCGATATGCCCGTGATAACGTGGCTGCCACACCGCGTTGATGTCCTGCATGTCCTGTGCGCTGACATGGGCCTGGTTGAAGGCAACCGCGTGGAAACCGTATTTTTCCGGCACGGAATACAGCCGCCCCTGATATGAACCGGCGGCTGGACTGGCAATGGCGGCGGGAATGCCATCCGATGGAAAATCCGCCGGGTCCAGCGGCGCCAGCAGGCCGGCGGCCGCCAGTTGCGGGGCGGCGGTTTCCTCCAGGATCACCACGTCCCAGTCACCTGCCTGCGACTGGCGCAGAATGTTTCGGGCGCTGGCGGTGCTGTCGATATCCTTGAAATGGACCCGTACCTTGTTGGCCTGTTCAAAGGGGCCGAGCAGTTCCGGGTCCTCATGGTCACACCATGTCAGCACGTTCAGCACATCATCCGCCGCCCGCGTCGGGCCGGGCTGGAGGGCTGCAAGGATGATGAAGGCGGTCGTGGCGGCAAGGAAGCCGCGACGGCTGCATGCGGACATAAGAGACAACTCCTGAAGGATAGGCCCCCAACATGGACGGGTATGCACGATGGGTCCAGTCAGGAAGGATTACAGATACGGCAGATGGGCTTCATGGCACGTATATATATCCATGCACCCATAATATGACCGTATGATGAAAGGGTTGATGCATGCCGCGTCGTTGCGTGCAGGACACGTCCCGTGCCTTGCACGCTTTCGCCATATTGTCCCGTGCCATCAGGTGGGGCTATGGATAGGCGCATGATCGCCGATTTCATCCGCCGTCTTGCCCGGCGTCGCGCCCCACAGCCTGTGTCCCGCTCCACGTCACGCGCCAACCGTCCGGTGATCGCGCCGCAGCCCGGATCGGTCGCGGAACGGGATATCGCCAACACAACGGTCATGCCATCGGGGCGGATACGGGCCTATGCCCGGACCGCGCGCGGGGTGGGCCGTCTGGCCGCCATCACCGTGTGGGTGCCGCTGTCGGTCGGGTTCGAGGCGGTGCTGCTGCTGGTGCCCGGCACGGCCAAGATCCGGTGGACGCGCATGGTCTGGGGCGGGCTGTGCTTGCTCCTGTCGCTGCGCATCCGCGTGGTGGGACGCAGGGCAGGCGGCGTGGGCGGCAGGCGCGCACGGCAGGAAGGCGAGCGCCCGGTAATTTACGTGTCCAACCATTCCTCATGGCTGGATGTGCCGGTGCTGGGCACGGTGCTGCCATCCAATTTCGTGGCCAAGGGCGATATCGAGGGCTGGCCTATCATGGGCCTCGTCTCGCGCATCGGCCGGACCATATTCGTCAGCCGCCAGCGCAGCACCACCGGCCGCGAACGTGACGAAATGCTGCACCGCCTGATGGTGGAAGGCGACAACCTGATCCTGTTTCCCGAAGGCACGTCGTCCGATGGGTCGCGGGTGCTGCCATTTCTGTCGGCCTTTTTCGCCATTGCCAAGCCGCCGCGCCTGCCACCGGGCAAGGGGCCGGTGGAACCGGAAAGCGAGGCGGAAGCCATTGCGGCGCGTCCCGGCATGACGCCGCTGATCCAGCCGGTATCGGTGGTGTATGACCAGCTGGAAGGCGTGCCGGTCAACCGCGCGCGCCGCCCGGTCTTTGCCTGGTATGGCGACATGGAGCTTGGCCCGCATGTGTGGCAGCTGGTCAAGTGGCGTTCGATGCGTGCGACCGTGCTGCTGCATGCGCCGCTGGATCCCAATGATTTCCCCAGCCGCAAGGCGCTGGCGCAGGCGACATGGCGTGCGGTGGCTGCGGGGGCGGCCGAACTGCGCCAGAACCAGCCACAGCCGGAAAGTGAAACCGCGTATGCCTGCCGCCCGTTGGCGGGCCTGTTGCCACAGGATCTTGAACGGAGCCGGAACTGAGGGCTTTGTGTCAAGATTGAGGCATGTCATGTTTCCCCTATCCCTTAACCCGTAGGGTAGCCTCCCAATCGACGGTCCCGGTGGTGTCTGCCGCTGGATAGGGCTGGTCTGTCCGGCATGGTACCGCAGGCGTACCGGCCACGATCAGGATTAAAGTGATCTCACATGGCGCGACGGTCGTGCCAACGTTCTGGAGTTTACGGTGGATCAGCCGAAGATAAGCGCCGATGTCCTGCTGTCCGCAATGGAGCAGGCCATTGATCCGATGGTCGTGATTGATGAGCATAACAGCATCATCTTCTTCAATGCCGCGGCCGAGCGGATATGGGGCCTGTCGCGTACACAGGTCATGGGACAGAATGTCAGCTGCCTTGTGCCACAGGCGGACCGTGCGCTGCATGACAGCTATATCGACCGTAACCGCGAGACGGGCGTAGGCCGCATTGTCGGCACATCGCGTGAGGTGGAATTCCGTCGCGCCAATGGCGAATCTGTCTGCGGTGAACTGTCGATTTCGCGCGTGCAGGTGGGTGAGACAGGCAGGATCTACTACATCGCCGTCATGAAGGACGTGACGGAACAGAGCCGCCAGCGCAAGATCCTGATCCTGCAGAACGAAGTGCTCCAGTCGCTGGCGTCCGATGTGACCCTGCAGGAAGTGGGGGACCGGCTGTGCCGCCGCGTGGACGGTTTCGTGCCCGGTGGGGTGGCAGCACTCATCATGTTTGACAGCGCGCACAAGGTCAGCGTCACGTCTTCCCCCGGCATGCCCAACCGCTACCGCACGGCGCTGGACAGCATGCAGCTGACACCCGAACAGATCGACGCGCTGCGCAGTGCGCCCGGCAACAGCAATGCCGTGGTGTGGGATGGGTATTCCTCCCTTGCCCGCTCACTGGGGCTGGAGCGGTGCTGCTCTTCCGCCATCATTTCCCGCACGGGACAGGTCATGGGTGTGTTCGCCGTGTACCTGCGTGATGACGATCCCTCGCTGGCATGGCCCGAACGGGTGGTTGCGACCTGCATGCCCCTGTGCGCGCTGGCGATCGAACAGAACCAGACGCGCCAGCATATCGCCCAGCTGTCCAATTTCGACAGCCTGACCGGGCTGCTGAACCGTACGTCGCTGCATAATGTCATCGAACGCCTGATCATGCGAGGCGGGGACAGCCAGTTCTCGCTGTTCATGGTGGATATCGACCGTTTCCGCGACATCAACGACGCGCTGGGTCATGTGAATGCCGATCGTTTCCTGATCGAGATCGGTCGCCGCATCCGCGCGCTGGTCAATGACGAATATATCGTCAGTCGTTCGGGTGGGGACGAATTCATCATTGTCGTGCCCGACTGTTCGCACAGGCGCGCGGAGCAGTTTGCCGAAAACCTGATCAATTCGATCGCCAAGCCCCTGCAGGTAGGTGAGAACACGCTGAGCATTTCATGCTGCGTGGGCATCAGCACCTTCCCCGAAAACGGGCCGGACAGCGAATCCCTGCTCAGCCTGGCCGATGCCGCGGCCCGACAGGCGAAGGAGGACGGGCGGGGCCTGTACCGCTTCGCCGGGCATGAAAAGAACCAGGTGGCGCAGGAACGGCTGATGCTGGGCTCCGCGCTGCGTGACTCGCTGGCCAAGGGCATGCTGAGGCTGCATTACCAGCCGCAGGTGGAAACCATGACCGGGGGCCTGTACGGGGTCGAGGCCCTGTCGCGGTGGCATCATCCCACACTGGGCAACATCTATCCGTCCCGCTTCATCGCGGTGGCGGAGGATACGGGGCAGATCGAGGCCATTGGCCGGTGGTCGCTACAGGAAGCCTGTAGGCAGATGGTGAAATGGGACCGTGACGGGGTGCATGTGCCTACGGTTGCGGTCAACCTGTCGGCGGTGCATTTCCGCAACCGCGCGCTGCCGGAATATATCAACAACCTGCTGAAGCATCATGACCTGACACCAGACCGCCTGACGGTGGAAATCACCGAAAGCGTGATGATGGACAACAGCAGTGACACGGAAGATGTACTGTACGCCATCCGCAAGCTGGATGTCGGGCTGTCGATGGATGATTTTGGCACGGGATATTCGTCGCTGTCGCGGCTGACGCGCCTGCCGCTGACGGAAATCAAGATCGATCGCAGTTTCATCAATGATTTCGAGCATGACACCAACGCGCAGGCCGTGACCATGGCCGTGATCGGCATTGGTTCGCGTCTGGGCATGACGGTGGTGACCGAAGGGGTCGAGACCGAGCAGCAGTGGCGTCTGCTGGAGGAACTGCATTGTGACGTAATGCAGGGTTACCTGTTCGCGAAACCCCTGCCGCCGGAGGATCTGGAAAAATGGTTCCGTGAACGGCAGGAACGTGGGTCGTTCCTTATCCCGACCAAGGTGTAATATGATGTGGTCTCTGGTCTGGCGTAGGTGCATGGGTATATCATGCAGCGCTTCGGTCCTGTTGCCGGGCTGATTTCATGAAGCATTCTGTTCTGTTTTTTATTGTAGGTTCCAGGCGGGAATATGGCATTGCAACACGATGATCGGCTGCGGGCACTGACACATCAGGATGCGGATTTCTGGGCCGACCTGGTTGATAGTGTCCTGATCGTCGCCATTACCGACACACAGGGGGTCATCACCTATGTGAATGACCGTTTTTGTGAAATCAGTCAGTACTCACGGGGGGAACTGATCGGTTCCACGCACCGGATCGTCAATTCCGGTTATCATGACGCGGATTTCTTCCGGGATCTGTACCGCACCATCGAGGCGGGCGAACTGTGGCAGGGCAATATCTGCAACCGTGCCAAGGACGGGTCGCTGTACTGGGTGGCGACCACCATCATCCCCAAAAAAGACAGGCAGGGCCGGATACAGGGCTATGTTGCCAGCCGGTTCGAGATTACCGAACTGATGAACACCCGTGACCGCCTGTGTGAACTGGCGGAAACGGATACGCTGACCGGGCTGCTCAACCGGGGCGGGTTCAATACCGCGCTGGCCGATGAAATCGCGCGCTGCCGTGAGGCCGGCGGCGGTGGGATACCCCAGCCCGCGCTGGCCATGTTCGACCTTGATGGCTTCAAGCAGATCAATGACGTGCATGGCCACCATGCGGGTGACATCGTGCTGCGCGCCATTGCCTCGCGCCTGATTGAAATGACCCATCCCGATGATCCTGTCAGCCGTCTGGGCGGGGATGAGTTTGCGGTGATCCTGCATCGCACGCTGGAGGACGTATCGCTGGAGCGGTACATGGACCGCCTGCAGGGTGTGCTGGAACGTCCCATTGACATTGAAACGGTGACCGTAAGTGTTGCGGGCAGCATTGGCGCGGTGCTGCTCGATGGCACCGACACGATGGAAGACGTGCAGAAAAACGCCGACATGGCGATGTATGCCGCCAAGCGCGCGGGCGGCAAGCAGTCGCAGATGTTCACCCGCAGCCTCCGTGAGCGCGCGCAGGCCCGTGTTTCCATCCTGAGCGAGGCGCGGTGCGGTGTCGAACGCAACCAGTTCGAAGTCTATTACCAGCCGATCCTGAACTGCCGCACGCTTGAAGTGGACCAGATCGAGGCACTGCTGCGCTGGCAGCACCCCGAGCGCGGCCTGCTGGCGGCGGAGGATTTTTCCGACGTGTTCACCGATGCCGGCCTGGCGCAGGCCATGGGGCCCCGCATGATCGAGGCCTTCCGCCATGACGTGTGCATGTGGAACGAGAAGGGCCAGCCCGCGCGCCAGCTTGCCATCAACCTGTCACGCATGGACCTGATCCGTGATGACTACCAGCGTGAGCTGGAGGAATCGCTCAGGCGTTTCAACATGTCCCCGGACAGCTTCGTGCTGGAAGTGACCGAGGCGATGCTGCACGGTCGCCGGGCGGATCAGGGGATCCGCAACCTGCGTGAACTGGCGCGTTCGGGTTTCCGCATTGCACTGGATAATTTCGGCAAGGGGATTACCGTGCTGAACCACCTGCGCGAACTGCCCTTTTCACAGGTCAAGATCGACCAGAGCATGGTCGCCAACATCGTGGGCAATCCCGATGCCTGCATGGTGCTGTCCAGCCTGATCGATATGGGACAGGGTTTCGGGATGGAAATTACCGTCGAAGGTGTCGAAAACCGCGAACAGTTTGATCTGGTCATGCAGATGAATCCAGAGCGGATACAGGGCTTCTATATTTCCTCCGCCCTGTCATCGCAGGATATCCTCAAGCTGCCATCGCATTTTGAAGGGGTCGCCCGCGCATGACCGATACCCCCCGTAACGTGGCTGCCCGGATTGGTGATGACCTGCCGCGCATTGATGTGATCGAACTGGCCAATACGCGGCGCATCATGCATGCCGAACGGCATAATGACGGGTCGCGCATGCCCCTGTTCGTTCCCACTGCGGCATGGGCGAAACTGCTGGAACTGCACTGCACCGGTGATGATACGCCCCAGCATCCGCGCCTTGCCCCGTCACGTGTGATGGATGGGCTGGAACGCGCGCTTGGCCGTATCATGACGGAGGTGGCGCGCCATGACGCCGCGGATGATGAACCCCTGCGCCCGGCCTATGTCGTGACATCCGACCTGTTTGGCGCGGAAGGCCCGGTGGATATCCGCATGGTGGTGGACCGCACGACCGGGGTTGCCTGCATGCTGGCGGGACCGCCCGCGGATATCGCAGCCCTTGGGCTGGATAATCTGTAATCAGGGAAGTTTTTGGTGAAGCTTTTTTCAAAAAGCTTCAAGGGATGCTGTCTTTTTGAAAAAAAGGCGACACCCGGAAACGTTTATCCAGCGCCCGCCCTGCCATCAGTCAGGTCGCAGACCGCTCCGTAAATATGGTACAGCGAACTGGCGGGCATATGATCCATGGCCGGTGTCCCGTCCGCGTTCAGGCGGTCGATCCACCCTCCATTCAGGTGGGGCGGGATATAATGGGTGGCGAAATGCGCCAGCACGCCCGCGATTATGCCCGATGACCCCGTATTCGTTCCAAGGGAGCGCATCAGTTCCGTCTGGGGCCAGATGCGCGTGCCCCCGTCCATGACCCGCCCATCCTGCCCCACCGCATTGCGGATGACGGGGGGATGGGCGGACGCGGTATGGGCCAGGGCAACCCGATGCAGCCGTTCGGCAACCTGCCGGATACCGTCCGCATCCCGTGGTGCGCACAGACGCAGGTATTCATGCAGCAGCCATGACCATTCCAGCAGGTGACCCGGTTCCGCCCGGTTCTGGCCCGCAGGGTGAAGGGGGCGCCAGTCAGCAGCGAAATCTTCCAGCAGCAGGCCGCTGGCCGGGTCGATGAAGCGCGTGGTGGCCAGCGTGATCAATCTGGAGGCACGGTCACGGTAAATATCCTCTCCCGTGGCTTCGAACAGCGCCAGCCATGCTTCCAGCAGGTGCATATGGGGGTTCTGTCGCCGGATGGCGTCATGGGGCGGCACGGCATCCATGAATC
The DNA here is from genome assembly GCF_057359305.1 of Komagataeibacter ossonobensis. Taxonomy (NCBI): domain Bacteria; kingdom Pseudomonadati; phylum Pseudomonadota; class Alphaproteobacteria; order Acetobacterales; family Acetobacteraceae; genus Komagataeibacter; species Komagataeibacter ossonobensis. The sequence goes on from NZ_JBXAYQ010000039.1 coordinate 19,579, forward strand.
CCGGGCCGGAGGTGCGGAATATGGCCTCCAGTTCTGTCGCGGCGTCTCCCGCGCGGCGTCGCAGGCCCGGATCGCCCGACAGGCGGTAAGCCCACGCATGGGCATACAGGATGAAGGCATGGGCGTACAGGTCCCGCCGCCCGTCGGCGGGCCGCCCGTCGGGGGCAACGGAGAAAACCCACCCCGCCGCGCCATCGGCACGGTGGTAGCGGCGTTCGACTTCCGCAAGGCAGCGCAGGGCCATCTCCCCCGTGGGCGAGTCGCCACGCAGGGCTGCGCGGCAATAGGTCGCGATCTGGCGGGCCTGCACCATCAGGCGCAGGGCGGGCAGGGGGATTGGGCGTCCGTTGAAATCAAGCCGTTCATGGAACAGGGTCCGATCCCTGTCGAACCCATTTTCAGACCATAGCGGCAGGGCCTGGCGGACAGCCCATGTCTGGAAGCGGGCAGGTGTCACGCCGGGGTATCAGTCTCGGCTCCGGGCCGTCCGGCCACCTGCCGCACAAGCGAAGTGGTTGATCGGCCGGGCATGATGTCAACCAGCACGACACGGCCGCCATTGGCTTTTACAATATCGCCGCCCACCACTTCATCCTCGCGATAATCAGCACCCTTTACGATGACATCGGGCAGGATCATGCGGATGGTGTCCTCTGGCGTGTCCTGGTCAAACAGCACGACCAGATCGACATTGCGCAGCGCGCCGATCACGGTGGCCCGTGCGCGTTCATCCTGTATGGGACGGCTTTCTCCCTTCAGGCGGCGGACGGAGCGGTCGGTATTCAGCGCCACGATCAGTTTGTCCCCCTGTGCCGCAGCCTTCTGTATCAGGGCGATATGACCGGGATGCAGCAGATCGAAACACCCGTTGGTAAAGACAACCCGTGCCCCATGGTGCCGCCAGTCCCGCGCCATGGCCGCCGCCTGTTCAGGGGAGACGCATTTTCCCGAATCCGGCATGTCGCGCATCAGCGCGTGGCTGAGTTCGGCGCGTGAAACGGTGGTCGTGCCCAGCTTGCCTACCGCCACGGCGGCGGCCGTATTGGCGATGGTCACCGCCGTTTCCATGGGCTGTCCCGCCGACAGGATGGCGGCCACGGTTGCGACCACGCAGTCCCCCGCGCCCGAGACATCAAAGACCTCGGCCGCCCGGCTACGCACATGGCTGACCGTCCCGTCATCCTGCCACAGGGTCATGCCTTCTTCCGAACGGGTGACCAGCACGCTGCCACCAAACTGCGCACCTGCTGCCTGCGCTGCGGCAATGATCTGGTCATCGGTCCGCACCGGCAGGCCCGTGGCCCGTCCCAGTTCCTGCCGGTTGGGCGTAACCAGCGTCGCCCCGCGATAGGCGGCAAAGGACATGCGCTTGGGATCGACAATGACGGGAATGCCCCGCATGCGGGCGCGTGCAATGATTTTTTCCAGCACACCGTCATCCAGCACGCCCTTGCCATAATCCGAGCAGATCAGGATGTCGGCCCCGTCTATGGCCGTATAGGCCCTGTCCACCAGTTCGGCCTGTATGGCGGGACCAGGGGGATGGGTGTCCTCGTTATCAATGCGCACGATCTGCTGGCGGCCGCTCATGACCCGTGTCTTGGTCGTGGTCTGGCGATGGGCGTCGCGTACCAGGCCACGGCAGTTGATCTGGTCCCACCGTGCAAGGGTCTGGATCAGATAGTCTGCGTATTCATCTGTCCCCACCAGCCCGACAAGCGAGACGCGCGCGCCCAGTGCCGCAGCATTTGCCGCCACATTGGCAGCCCCGCCAGCTACGGTATTGAGGTGTTCATGCACCAGCACCGGCACGGGGGCTTCGGGGGAGATACGGTCAATCCGGCCGGAAATATAACGGTCCAGTATTACATCGCCCACAATGGCAATGTTTCCGAAATGCATGTTCTCGATCATGGAGGTGCCTACCGTTCCCGTCCCCGCCTGCGGCACTGCTTTAATATGGGATCCATGCCCTTCACAAGAACAAGTGATGCCATCCGTCCGCCCCGCCTGTGTTGCGCGATGGGGTCAGGCAGTCACGGCAGCATATGCGGCCACACGCACGGGGTCGAGGGGGGACAGGGAACGTCCATGCATTCGCCAGAAGGGTGGGTGATGCTGCGGATAGAGAGAACACGGTCCCTCATACGCCACGGCAACCTTTGCCGCATGGATGGCGATGGTAGGCGTGCCCTTTGAGATGGTCGCCAAGTTTTTGGAAAACAGTATCGAGATGATCGCGCGGGTCTATGGACACCACGGCCCGGACTGGCTGAAAAACGCCACTGACGCCCTATCGGTATTCTCTGGTCCACATGGACCAAACAAAACAGAAATGCGGAACAACAAAATCCAGGGAAATCATGGTGCTGCTGGACAGGATTGAACTGTCGACCTCTCCCTTACCAAGGGAGTGCTCTACCACTGAGCTACAGCAGCACTGTATGCGCGCTTCCTAACTTTTCCTGCATCGGCTGGCAACCCCCTTTTGTCGTATTCTGGCAAATTGGGGTCATCCAGCCCGAAGGCAAGGGGCGTCAGTCGTCGCGGTGGATGCGTTCCATGCGTTCGTGGCGTTCCTGTGCCTCGATCGAAAGGGTCGCGATGGGGCGGGCTTCCAGCCGTTTCAGGCCGATGGGTTCGCCCGTTTCCTCGCAATAGCCGTAGGTGCCGGCCTCGATGCGCAGCAGCGCCTGGTTGATCTTGGAAATCAGCTTGCGCGCCCGGTCGCGCGTGCGCAGTTCCAGCGCGCGGTCCGTCTCGACACTGGCACGGTCGGTAATATCCGCTTCGTGAATGCCGCCTTCGGACAGGCTGGCCAGTGTCTCGTCCGCTTCCTTGAGGAGATCCGCGCGCCACTTTAGCAGTTTGAGGCGGAAATATTCCACCTGCTGCGGATTCATGAATTCCTCATCATCCGAAGGGCGATAATCGGGGGGCAATGTAATCATGATGACAGGTCCCTGCGCCGTGGTTCCGTGTGGCGGCGTGTGCCAATCCAGTCGGGAACGGGGCGGCTTATACTAGCAAGGCGCGTGCGCGCCAAGCCTTTAACGCCGGATTCAGGCCGGTTGGTGCGATGGAGCGGGGGTGGAGGTGGCTGCGGGCGTGGTGGTCGTGGCGGGGGATTGCGTTGCCTTCGCCTGCTTCGTGCGGGGGGCGGGTTCGGGGTATGTGGTTTCCCAGCCGCCACCCAGTGCGTTGTAAAGACGGACAAGATTGCCCGATATGGTGGCCGTGCTGGTGGTCAGGTCGGATTGTGCGCCCAGGTACTGGCGCTGGCTGTCCAGCACGTTCAGGTAGGTGACCATGCCGTGACGGTACTGGTCCTGCGCCAGTTGCAGGGCATGGTGGCTGGCTTCCATGCGCTGGGTCAGGTTGTCATGGCGGACCTGTTCATCGGTATAGGCGGTCAGCGCGTTATCAATGTCATGCCATGCGCCCAGCACGGTCTGCTGGTAGCTGATGGCTGCTTCCTTCTGCGCCGCCTTGCGCAGTTCCAGTTGTCCGCGCAGGCGTCCGCCCTGGAAGATAGGCAGGGTGATGGACGGGCCGACATTCCATGCCTTGGCGTTCCAGAAACCCAGATCGCGGAAGGACAGGGATTCAAACCCGAACCCGGCATTGATCGTCACGCGCGGATAGAATTCGGCCACGGCCTCGCCCACCTGCGCGGTTGCGGCGTGGAGGTTGGCTTCGGCGCGGCGGATATCAGGACGGCGGCGCGCCAGTTCGGACGGTACGCCGACGGGCACGCGCGGCGGCACGGGGGGGATGGCGGAGGCGGTCAGCAGTTCGTCGGACAGGGCGCGCGGCGGCTCGCCCATAAGCAGGCTGAGTGCGTTGACCTGTGCCACCAGCTGCTGCTCAAGCTGGGGCAGTTGCGCCAGCGTGTTCTGGTACTGCACCCGGGCCTGTTCCACTTCCATGTCGCTGGCCAGTCCCTTGGCGTAGCGCTGCTGGTTCAGGTCCAGCATGGATTTGGCCACGTCGCGGTTTTCCATGACGATACGCAGCTGTTCCTGCGTGTTGCGCAGGTCCATGTAATCGCGCGCGACTTCGGCCTGGCGTGAAATCAGCATGCCGCGCCGAGCTTCGTTCGTGGCCTGCGTCTGGGCGGCGGCAGCTTCATACTGGCGACGCACGCGGCCCCACAGGTCCACTTCCCATGTGGCGTCAATGCTGTCGCGCCACTGGTTGAACAGCGGGATCTTGGCCTGTCCGGGCTGCAGATTTGCCAAGGCCGGTGCCTGTTCCATTACGCCCGGGCTGCCCTCCACATCGGTTACGATCCGCTGCAGCATCTTGGTGCTGTACTGCTGGCGGGCGTATGACCCGCTGGCCGACATGGCGGGGTAGCGTTCGGCGCCTGCGATACGCAGTTCCGCGCGGCTTTGCGCCATGCGGTAGGCATAGCGGCGGACATCAAGGTTGTCGGTGGCGACGCGCTGTTCCAGCTTTGTCAGTTCGGGATCGTTGAAGATGGTCCACCACGCGGTATCGGGGTCATCCGACGTGGTCTGGCTTGCGACCTGCGCGAGCGTGCCATCCTTGCCGGTCGTGGCGATACGCTTCGGGCCGCCATATTCCTTGGGCGTCCAAGGGGTCGGCTTGTGGAAGTTCGGGCCAACCGCACACCCGGCGGTCATGACCGACAACCCAACCACCGCCGTGCGCCATGAAAATCCCCTACCCACCAACGCGGCCCCCTGTTGTCCCTGATAACAGTTGATATAAACCTGTATGCCCTTGGCATGGTTTCGCGGCCATGCCATGAATTGACCGATCAGTTCGGTCAGTCCCCTAGCCTATCGGCTTTCCTCACGGGGTCAATCGAAAGTACGCACCGATATTGGGAGCAGGGTGATTTCCATGGGTACCACGTCAGAGCATCGGGGCCAAACACAGGCCGAAAGCTGCCCGCTGTCCGGTGCGTCCGCGGCCAAGCGCCAGCAGATCCTGGCCGGTGCCGCGCGTGTCTTTGCCCGGCAGGGATACGAAGGGGCCAGCATGTCGGGCATCGCCCGGGATGCGGGCGTGTCCAAGGGAACGCTGTATAATTATTTCGAAAGCAAGGCCATGCTGTTCTCCGCCTTCGTGGAACAGTGCGCGTGCGAGAAGATGCCCCTACTGTTCAGCCGGATTGACGAAGGGGCCAACCTGACGGAATCGCTCGAACACCTTGCCGTGGCCATGATCCGGCTGCTGACATCGCCGCTGTCGCTCATGCTCCACCGCATCATCATTTCGGAGGCGGGCAACTTCCCCGACCTCGCCGAAACCTTCTGGAAGCATGGACCGGAGAAGGCCATTGGCATCCTGTCGGCGTGGCTCATGCAGCACAATGACGCGGGCGTGCTGAACATTCCCGACCCGGTTTTCGCGGCGGAACAGTTCTATGGCCTGTGCCAGACCCGGATCGTGGCGCGCGCACGGCTGCAACTGCCGGTCAATACGGATGAGGCGCATATCGAATTCATCGCCCGCTCCGCCGTGCGGACGTTCCTCAATGCCTATCTGCGTGACGCCCCGCGCCAGCCCCCGGTCGTGATGGAATGCCCGGGATCCGGTACCGGTTCGACATCATAAAAGTTTTCGGGTGCCGCCTTTTTTCATAAACACGGCGTGCCTTCTGAAGCTTTTT
>NZ_JBXAYQ010000040.1:0-24425 GCF_057359305.1 Komagataeibacter ossonobensis
AAGACCGCAGACGGGACTTCCGTCCGTTCTGTAGTTAATTTAGAACAATTTCATAATAAAAAGCAACAATACTAAATTTAATTAATAAACACTTGCATTGTTCAATGTATTTGAATATCAAAATGATAATCATTTTCATAATATAAATTTATTTTTGTAGATGGGGTGTTCAGGTTCACGTCAGGTTTCTCTGTTATCGGTAGAAAGTCATCGTCGTGATGGCAGAAATTTATGTATAACGGGAACAGACGTTTATTATGCAGAAGATATTGCAGGGTGGTCTGTATATAGCCTGTATTTTCTTTCTGATGGTATCGCCTGCCTGGGCAGAAAGGGGGACAGAAGGTATATGCATGACAGTTCAGCAGGGCATTCGCCTGCATGTGGACGGTATGTATGGTGGTTATCCCCATTCCGTACTGCGCGATGCAGTGCTGCAGGGCGTGGCGTGTCCGTCTGATGAGGCTGAACTGCATGCGTTCACGCTGATTGCGGACCCGTCACCGCATCTGCGTATTACCGTTACGAGGCCCATGGGGCAGGGGCAGCAGGGGGTGATTTCCGCCCGACTGTTCTCTAACGGGCATTTTGTCATTGGGGAACGTATGTCCCTTTCCCCCCTGGCGCGTTCCCAGTCTCCTTTTTCAGTGACATCTGACATCAACCTCATGATGGCGCGGCTGTGGAGCGATCTTGCCGAACGGATCAGTCATGGTGGTCCCGTCATCCCATGATGGCCTGAAGCATGAACCACACCATGCATCCCATCCTGTCAGCCGCCATGGCCTGCGCCGTGGCGTGGTTGGCGTCCGCCCGGGTTCAGGCTGCTCCCCAGTCCGGCCCATCCTTCCATGAAGCGGTCGCAATGGCGTGGGCTATTGATCCCGTCCGTACCGAACTGCAGGTCGGCCATCATGCCGCCCGTGCCCGCGCCAGTGCCGCAGGCTCATGGTTTGCCGGTGGCCCGACCCTGTCGGGGGAATACATGGATGATCATATGATAGGCAGTAATGAGGGCTACACAACGTATCAGGGCGCTGTGTCAGTGCCGCTGTGGCTGCCAGGGCAGGGTAGCGCCACGCAACAGGTCGCAAGCGCGGAAGCCGCGTCGATTGATGAACAGCTCAATGTCGAACACATGGCGCTGTCCATCCGGGTGCTTGATGCTGCTGCCGCTGCCCTCATCGCCCACACCCGGATGGATGTGGCCCATATTCTGTATGATGCGACAGCGCGCATGGCTACTAGCGCCGCGCGTGCGGTGCATGGTGGCGAACTGGCCGCGACCGATGGGCAGATGGCGCAGTCCGCGATGGAGAACGCCCGCAATGAGCTGGCGCTGGCGCAGGAAGAGGCTGAAAACACCGCCACCGCGCTGGAGGTGCTTCTGGGGCGTCCGGCCGTGCCCGATCTGGCGCGTTATGGGGCGGGAGATGTCACACACGCCCGCTTCATCGCGCCGGGTGACATGGAAAACAATGACCCCCGCATCAGGGTGGCGCACCGCAATGTCGAAGCCGCCGAGGCCAACATGAAGCTGGCGCGCCGTTCTTTCATGCCTAATCCGGAAATTGGTGTGGATGCCATCCATGAAAAGCAGTACGGCAGCCCGTGGGATGATCGCGTGGGACTGAATTTCAGCATTCCCTTGCCTAGCGAGGTCCGCAATACCCCCATCATGTCCGAAGCACGCAACCGGCTGGCTGCGGCCACCAGCCAGGAAACACAGGCGCGGCGCATGGTGCATCTGGAAATGACGCGGGTGCGTGAACGCCTGATCGCGGCCACTACGGCGCGGCAGGCCTCCCGCATCGCCGCCGACAGTATGGAAAAGCGTGCCACGGCACAGGAACACGCATGGCGCGTGGGCGAGGCCAGCCTGGATACGGCACTTGCCGCCCGGCAGGCGGCGGCCGGCAGCCAGATGGCCAGCGCGCGGGCCGATGTGGAATGGCATGTCGCCACCATCCGCATGCTGATCGCAACTGGCATTGTGCCATGAGGCACATTGCCTTTGCGCTGCTGCTTGTGGGGGCCGGTTGCCTTCCGGCCCGGGCGGAGGAAGGAACGCTGCCCCCTGTCGTGAAGCTGGATGCGGCGGCTGTTGCCAATGAAGGCGTGAGCGTCGCCACAGCCATGCCCGGCACGGTTACGCCCGTACTGCCGACCGTAAGCCGGGTCATGCCTGATACGACGCGGGTCGTGCATATCCACCCGGCGGGTAGCGGCAAGGTGCTGGCAGTTCTTGTCCAGCCGGGCACTTCCGTGCGGCGGGGGCAGGCGCTTGTGCGCTATCAGGATCATTCCCTGCACGTTGCACGCCTGCAGGCGGTCCAGATGCGTGCGGCGCTCACGGCTGCCATTGCGGCCCGGACCGATGCGGCAGGCGCGGTGCAGCGGGCAAGGACGCTGGCAGGCGAGAGCATATCCATGGCCGAACTGCGCCGCAGGCAGGATGTGCTGGCGCAGGCAGACGCCATCATGCGGGCGCGACAGGCGGATGTAGACACGTTGGGCCACCGCTTTGCCGAGGAGTTCAATTCCTCATCGGAACAGGACAGCCAGGGTGCGGAAGATGAAACCTCCATCCTGATTTCCCCGGTCGATGGCATGGTGCAGACGATCAGTACGTCGGTGGCGGGCGACGTGGATCCGAGCATGGACGTGGCCACCGTGGCCGACCTGTCTCATGTCTGGATCGTATCGGATATCGCGCCCGATCAGGCGGCACGGATCGCACCGGGTGGCCAGCAGGTGACACAGGCAGCCGGCGGCCCGCTGATATCACGCATCGATACGGTGGATGGCATGGCCAGTCCGCTGACCGGACTGGTCCGGGTCATAAGCAGTGTTTCCAACCCCACCGGCGCTCTGGTGCCCGGCATGGTGCTGGACGCAACACTGGCGCAGCGTGACAGCGTGGCGGGCATTGTCGTGCCGTCTGAAGCCATCCAGCGTATTGGCGGGCGTAGCGTCGTGTTCGTGCGGGTGGACCAGACCGATTACCGGCCCGTGGTGGTTGATGTGGCGCTGGATAACGGGCGGCAGGCGGTGCTGCGTTCCGGCCTGAAGGCAGGTGAGGCAGTGGTTGGCCATGGCAGCTTCGCCCTGCGTTCTGTCATCGGTCTGGCCGGAATGGATGCCGACTGATGGTGCACGCCTACCTTGCCACGCTGATCCGTGCGCGTATGCTGGTGCTGGGCGGGCTTGGCCTGCTGCTGGCAGCGGGCATCATGGCGGTGCCAGGCCTGCCGGTGGAGGCGGTGCCGGATATTTCACCACGGCAGGTCCTCGTCTCGGTCGTGGCCCCCGGCCTTGCGACGGAGGAAGTGGAAAAACTCATCACTTTTCCCGTAGAGGCCAGCATGACCGGCATTCCCGGCATGACCGACCTGCGCTCCGTCTCCCGTGGGGGGGTGTCGGTAGTGTATGTGCAGTTTGCCGACGGGACCGACATCAACCTGGACCGCACCCGCGTCAATGAACGGATCCAGCAGGCGCGCGCCGCCATATCCGTGCCCGGCATCACGGTCAGCATGGGACCGCTGGCCACCGGCATGGGGGAGATCATGCAGTTCCAGATCCGGGGCGCCGGGCGCTCGCTCATGGATCTCAACCGCATTATGAACTGGACCGTGGTGCCGCAGATGCGCCTTGTGCCCGGCGTGGTGGATGTCAACGTCAATGGCGGGGCGGAAGAAACCTATGAGGTCACGCTGGACCAGGCACGGCTGATTGGCAGCAATCTTTCGGTAGGCGAGGTTTATCACGCGGTGGACGGCAGCAATGCGGCATCCGGCGGCGGGTGGATCACCCACCATGCCGAACAGCAGGGCGTGGTCGGGCGCGGGCTGGTGGGAAGCCTTGCGGATTTTGGCAATATCGCCGTGCGCACCAACGCCGATGGTTCAGTGGTGCGGCTGCGCGACCTTGGCCACGTTACCACGGGTGCCCGCACCCGGCTGGGAGCGGTAACGCGTGACGGGCAGGGCGAAATCGTGATCGGGGTGGTGATGATGGAAAGCGGGGCCAGTTCCAACGCCACCCTTGCCGCGATAGACCATGCCCTGCCGGGTATCAGGCAGGCGCTACCCAATGGTGTCACGCTGGAACCCTATTACACCCGCGCCACCCTGACCGGACAGACCATCGCCACCGTGCGTGACAACCTCCTGATGGGGGCGGTGCTGGTGGTCGGTGTGCTGGTGGTGGTGATAGGAAGCTGGCAGGCCGCCCTTGTCATTGCCTCGGTCATTCCGGTCGCCCTTGTCTGCGCCATGGCGGGGATGCGGCAGTTCGGCATTTCCGCCAACCTGCTCAGCCTTGGCGCGATCGACTTCGGCATGATCGTGGATGGCACGCTGGTCGTGATCGAACATCTCCTGTCGCGGCGGGAGGAAGAACCAGACGCTGAATTCATCCCGCTGGTCATCTCGTCCGTGCAGCAGGTCATGCGCCCGGTGGGGTTTGCCATACTGGTCATCATCATGGTCTACCTGCCCATCCTGACCCTGCAGGGGATAGAGGGGCACATGTTCCGTCCCATGGCGCAGACGGTCATCATGGCGCTGCTGGCGTCGCTTGCATACTGTTTCATCTGCGTGCCGGTTCTGGCGGTGCTGGCGCTGGGGGGCGTGCGGCCTGCGGGGGATACGCGGCTGATCACCACTCTGCGCCGCCCCTATACCCATATGATGACATGGGGGAAGGCCCATCCACGCATCCTGTTCGGCGGCACGCTGGCAGTGCTGGCTGTGTCGGCGGTCCTTGCCACACGGCTGGGTGGCGAGTTTATTCCTCAGCTTGATGAAGGCGCGCTGGCGGTCACCACCACGCGGCTGCCCTCCGCCTCGCTCGACACCGTGCTGGCGTCGGTCACGAAGCAGGAACAGATCCTGCGCCGCTTCCCTGAAGTGCGTTCAGTAGTCAGCAATACCGGCACATCCGCCATTCCGACCGACCCGATGGGCGTGAACGAGACCGACAGCTTCATCTTCCTCAACCCGCCCTCCACATGGAAGACCGCCCGCACGCAGGCGGGGCTTGTGGCCGCGATGGATGACACGCTGCGCCGCGAACTGCCCGACGCGCTGTATTCGTGGAGCCAGCCGGTGCAGATGCGCATGGACGACCTGCTGTCCGGCGTGCGCACGCAGATCGCGGTATCGATCTTTGGCAATGACCTGGCCACGCTGGCCGATCTGGGCGACCGGGTGGTGGCGGTGATGTCTGCCGTCAGGGGGGCGGCAGATGTGGCAGCGGCGGGGGATGGCACCGTGCCGCTGATCGTGGCCGATATCGATCGCATGCAGGCTGCCAGCCGCAATGTGGCGGTGCAGGACATTCTGGATACGGTGGAGGCGGTTGGCGGGCATATCGGCATAAGGCCGGTAATCGTTGACAATGCCATCATCGGCACGCAGGTGCGTCTTGACCCTCGCACTGTTACATCTGCCGTCGCCGTCGGCGCGTTGCAGGTCCGGCGCATGGACGGGCAGGGAAATGTCCTGCTGTCGCAGGTGGCGCATGTGCATGAAGTCGATGGCCCGCCGCGCATAAGCCGTGACCGGGTTCGCCGGCGCATGGTGGTGCAGGCCAATGTGCGCGGGCGTGATCTCGCGTCATTCGTGGCTGAGGCACAGGCCCGTGTGGCACGGGATGTGAAACTGCCCGCAGGTTATACCATGCAGTGGGATGGGCAGTTTCGTAACCTGCAGTCGGCGGTGCAGCGGCTGGAAATCGTGCTGCCGATTGCCCTTGGCCTGATCTTTGCGCTGCTGGTTGTGGCGTTTGGCGCGGTCAGGCCCGCGCTGCTGGTATTCATTAACCTACCGGTGGCAGCAACCGGCGGCATCGTGGCGCTGACCGTGCGGGGCATGCCGTTCAGCATTTCGGCGGGGATCGGCTTCATCGCGCTGTTTGGCGTGGCGATCCTGAACGGCGTGGTGCTGGTCAGTGAAATCGCGGCCCTGCGGGCACAGGGCATGGCTGTGGCGCAGGCGGCCTTTGCGGCTGCGCAATCCCGCTTCCGTCCCGTCATGGCCACGGCCCTTGTCGCCAGCCTTGGCTTTTTTCCCATGGCATTTTCTGAAAGCGCAGGCGCGGAAGTCGAGCGCCCGCTGGCCAGCGTGGTGATTGGCGGGCTGGTCACGTCCACGCTGCTGACCCTGCTGGTACTGCCATCGCTTTATGCCCGGATGATGCAAGAAAAGGATCAGGACTGATGCGTATCCTTATTGTGGAAGATGAACAGGACCTGGGAGCGGCGGTGCAGGAACGCGTGCGGCTGGAGGGACATGCCGTGGACTGGTTCACGACGCTGGAGGATGCGCGCGCGGCCATGGCGACGGTGGATTATGATTTCATGCTGCTCGATCTTGGTCTACCGGATGGGAACGGGCGCAACCTGCTGCGTGACATCCGCCGGACACCATCGAATATCGCCATTCTCATCACCACGGCGGAAGACCAGATCAGCGACCGTATCGCAGGCCTGTCCGACGGGGCGGATGATTATATCGTCAAGCCCTATGACCTGAATGAACTCGTGGCCCGTATCGCTGCCGTTGCGCGGCGCTATGCGGTCCCCCGCAGGCGGCCCCATTACCACATTGGCGAGATTACGATTGACCGGGAAAGCCGCTCGGTATCACGCAATGGGCGGTTGCTGGATCTGACCGCACGTGAATGGGCCATTATGGAGTTGCTGTCGCGCAATCCCGGCCGGATCTATTCACGCCCGCAGATTGACACGGCCCTGTATGCGCTGGACCAGGATGTGGATAGCAACACGGTTGAGGTTTTCATAAGCCGCCTGCGCAAGAAGGTGGGTAATAAGGTTATCAGGACTGTCCGTGGTCGTGGTTACTGTCTGACCGATGGCGAAACCGTATGAAGAACTGGAGCCTTGCCACCCGGATTGTCAGTGGTGTCCTGAGCATCGTGACGCTCAGCCTGCTGGCCCTCAGTCTTGCCGTCGCGGGGTTCACTCGCTACGAAATAACTGAACGGCTGGACAACTCCCTGCAGGAAGTTTCCGAACGGCTGCAGGCCACCATCGCGACACAGTCCCATGGATCGCGCGATACTGTTGCGTGGGTACCCGATGTCGGGCCACGCACACTTGCCTATCAGGTGGTCGATCAGTCAGGGCATGTCGTGTTGCGCTCACAGAATGCGCCGGTTCAGTCTTTTGTGTCAGATATCCATACCGGGTTTGCCGATACGCCCCGTTTCCGGGTCTATGTTGCGGCGCCGACTGCCACGGCCTACCGTGTCCTGGTAGGGGAGCCTACGTTGCATCGTCGTGGTGCCACGTGGCGCGCAACGGCGATTGCCATCCTGCCAATACTGGTTTTCCTGCCAGTCATCTGGCTGCTGGTGCGCCTGATCGTGCGGCGGGCCCTGCGCCCGCTGGACCGTCTGCATGATGAAATGCAATCCCGTGGCAGCGGCAACCTGCGGCCCGTCCCGTCGCTTGATCTGCCGGTCGAGCTTGTATCCATCCAGCATGCCGTCAATACCCTCCTGTCGCGACTGGAAACCGCCCTGTCCACCGAGCGGGCCTTTGCCGCCAGCGCCGCGCATGAACTGCGCAACCCGCTGGCTGCCCTGCTGGCGCAGGCGCAGATGCTGGGCCGCATGGTACCTACGGGTTCGGATGCGGTCCGGCGGGTGGAAATCATCGCGGACCGGACCCGCAGACTGGGACAGACAGTGGAAAAACTACTGCAGTTTTCCCGCGCATCCTCGGGTGTTGCTTTCCGGCGCAACCGCTTCGATCTACTGACCGTGCTACGTGTCCTGGCTGACGATCTGGACCATAACCCGCGCGAGGGGTGCGGCATCATCCTGAATGCAAACGGGATCAGCCATATATTCGTGCATGGTGACATGGATGCGACCGGCATCATGCTGCGTAACCTGCTTGAAAACGCGTTGCTGCATGGGATGGGCAACATGCCGGTGAATGTGACCGTCCTGCCGGATGGTAGCATTGATATCATCAACGATTGCGCGGCCCTGGCACCTGACATACTGGCGCGGCTGACCAATCCGTTCGTGCGCGGTGGAACAGGCAAGCGCGGCAGCGGCCTCGGTCTGGCCATCGCCAGCAATATCGCCAGGCAGATGGACGCGACCGTGTGCCTGCGTTCCCCCCTTTCGAAATCAGGCAGGGGGTTTGGCGTCCGCATTACTTTTCCCGCCCCTGACGTGAAGCAGTCACCGGGTGAAGCTTGAGACTGCGCGTTCAGCTTCGCGTCATATGGAACTGATACGCATATTGGCATGATACAGGAAACGTCCCCGGACCATATGCGCTATGATGTGCCGACAGTCCTTTTCCACTGGAGTTGTGCGGCACTCATCGTGCTTCAGTTCATAAGCGCGAATATATGGAACCTGTTTCGCCACTCGCTGCATCACCAACTTGTGGTTACCCATCTGACAGCGGGAATGGTGCTGAGCGTTCTGCTGCCCCTGCGCATCGCGTGGCGGATTGGGTGGGGACGGCGCATATCGGCGTCAGACCGGAGGATGGATGCTGTTGCAGTCCGAAGCGTTGAGTACAGCCTGTACGGACTGACCATGATGGAAATCTGCCTTGGGTATCTGTGGCGATGGGGAAACGGACAGGCCATGAGTTTTCTGTCCGTGCAGATCATGTCTCCGTTTGGGAAATTTTCGACACGGATCGTGGGCCTGCTGCATGAACTACATATGTGGAATGGCTGGCTGATCATGTTGCTTGCTACCGGTCATGCACTGGCAGCGTGTTTTCATTACTTCATCCTTCGCGACAATGTTTTGAAGCGCATGCTCATTACAAGGAACATATTCAATGAACGTAATTGATAAGGGCATGTCTGAATCGGGAGAGGTGCATGCGACAGCCCGTCTGGGCTGGCTCCGGGCCTCCGTTCTTGGGGCGAATGATGGCATCCTGTCCACTTCCAGCCTTATTATTGGTGTTGCAAGTGCCCATACCTCTCAGGCTGGAATCCTGCTGGCTGGTATATCCAGTCTGATGGCTGGCGCCATGTCCATGGCTGCGGGAGAATATGTGTCTGTCAGTTCTCAGGCAGATTCAGAAAAGGCAGATCTGATCCACGAAAAAAAGGAACTGGGTAGTAACTGGGATTGGGAAGTTAATGAACTGGCAGGCATATATCGTCAGCGTGGGCTTGACGATCTTCTGGCGCACCAGGTTGCCATTGCATTGATGAAACATGATGCGCTGGGTGCCCATGCCCGCGACGAACTTGGTATTTCCGAGGTAACGGCAGCGCGTCCGGTACAGGCTGCCCTGGCATCCGCATGTGCATTTGCACTTGGCGCCATACTGTCCGTGCTTACGGCCGTACTATCACCTTTCAGGCTGGTGTCATGGAGTGTCTCTGTCGTTTCCCTGATCTGTCTTGCGATTCTAGGAACTGTCGGAGCGCTGGCGGGGGGTACGGCGCCTTGGCGTCCTGCATTGCGAGTGATATTCTGGGGTCTTATGGCTATGGTGATTACCGCAACTATTGGGAATATATTCAATAATTAAAAATATAAATTTTTATTCTGTTAAGCGTATGATGGCGGGCGTTCGGGCTGCACATGA
This sequence comes from Komagataeibacter ossonobensis, assembly GCF_057359305.1. Taxonomy (NCBI): domain Bacteria; kingdom Pseudomonadati; phylum Pseudomonadota; class Alphaproteobacteria; order Acetobacterales; family Acetobacteraceae; genus Komagataeibacter; species Komagataeibacter ossonobensis. Next base: position 9,608 of record NZ_JBXAYQ010000040.1, read on the forward strand.
GGATGGACGGACAGGTAACGCTCCATACCATTGACTTGATGCGTGATGCTGCACTTGACGGGCATTGGCTGGCCTATTTGCAACGGAATAGGGCGGCTTTAGCTGCGATAATATCCGTCTTGCGGAATGCATCACGACACGTGATGGAGCCAAGATGAGACAATTCTGTTGAAAAGGTCGCTTGCTGTATCGGGCAGATAGGGTCTTGTAAAAAGCTTGATGCTTCTTTTCTCGTTCATGCGGTCTTCGGGAGGGCGCTGACTGCCGCTATTTTAAAGATTAAAGCGGATCAGCAAGCAATGCCTTGGTGCTGAGCAACACCACTTCTGGTTCGGAGGGGGATTTATTGATGGCATATATGAAGTCTTCAGGCGTATGCAGAAAAGAATTTTAGAGGAACATACATTTAAACTCGCTTCCTTCTCGAATTGCGATTGTCGTAATTTGAGAAGAAATCCTGTCCCGCAACCAAGCCTCATTTAATATTATCAGCATGTTAATGCGTCTGGAAGGGTGGCTTTCTGCGTTTGGAACACCCGCGCAGGATGCAAATGGGAGTGAAACTCCAGCGTATCGCACTCCTATCAGGCCGCCGAGGGGGCCGCCCTGCGGGCCGATCTGGCTCAGCGGGCCATGTCTACGCATTTTCCGGTCACGGATGGGTATTGTGTGATTGGTGATTTCGCCTCGTTGCCGGGATGCCCTATGTCGCCGAAGGAGGTGACGCCCGGCCTGAATATGGGATGTCAGCGTGAGGGATTCCATGCGGTTGGGCGTGTCGAGGTCATACGATCCCTGCTACAGGCCAGCTTCTCCCATAAAAACCGAGACAATCTTGCGATAGGTCCGCTGCACGAAGCTGGTGGCGGTGGCATGTATGCGGACCATTCCCTTCATGCGCCGCCTGACCGGTGGCAGCGGCCCGTCGGGCAGGATAATAACCTGATAGACCGCTTCTTCCGGCACGATCCTGTGGCTGGTCTCGTCCCGGTGTGCCTTGATATGTCCGCCATAAAGGGAGGCCTGTTCCAGCGCATCGATTTCAGGGACTGATGCAACCGAAATCGACTGTACATGCCCCGTTATCCGCCTGGCACCAGGGCTGTTGGCCAGAAAACTGGCCTGTGCTCCGGGCTGTATGAAGCTGATGTCCGTTTCATACACATATGCTTCAATGGCGGTGTGGTCGTCTGTTATGATTGACCCGACATACTCATGCTGTTTCAGTGTATCACCGACATGGATTTCCGGTGGAACATCTACCAGCATGCCGGCAAAGGGAGCGGTAAGGGTCAACTGTCTTATCGCGGCTTCAGCCCGTAGGCGCTCGGCTGTTTCCTGCTCGATCTTGTCGCGCGTATCATCAAGCGAGGCTGTATCTTCCACGCCAAACATCCGTTCTGACAACGTGGCGTCCAGCGTTGCCAGTCGTGCAACTGATACGGCACGGTCATGGTCAAGCTGGGGGGAGCGTAGTTCGGCCACGGTCTCGCCTGCCCGTACCATGCTGCCTGTCGGGAGAAGGCGTACCACCTGGCCGGGATCCTGCGTGTAAAGCATGCTCTGCCCTTCTGCCCGCAATACGGCAGGCGCACGAACAGAGTGACTCCATGGCAGTACAAGGAATGCAAGCAGTATGGCAAAAACGGCGCCCGTAACATGCACGCGGCGGCTAGCTGGCGCATACAGGGCCTGGCGTGCCCATTGTGCCAGTTCTCTCATGATGGGGCGGGCAACAAAGAACCAGATTTCAATTCCCATCAGAATCACGCCCAGCGCGGGAAAAACCGCATGATAGACAACCAGTGCGATACCGGTGAACAGGAAAAAACGATAAAGCCATGTAGCCATGCTGTAACCGGTCAGCATGAGCCCCCGGTATGCGGGAAAGACCTCGGGCGGGGGTGTATCCATGCCAAACAGGAATTTTCGGGTGCGCCAGCGTGTCCACGCAAAGGCGCGTTCCTGCAGGTTGGGAATCCCCATAAGGTCGGAGAGAATATAATACCCGTCAAACCGCATCAGCGGGCTAAGATTGACCGACAGGGTAAGGATCCATGTCGAACTGCTTAACGTAAACAGGCTATCACGGAATGGGCCATCGGGCACGATGCTCCAGAGAATGGTGGCCAGGGTGGCCAACATGATTTCTGCCACCATCCCGGCGCAGTCGATAACCAGCCGGTCACGCGCACGGACCAGTCGCCATGCATCGGTTGTATCGGTCCATAAAACGGGACACAGGACCAGAAAGGCGACCCCCATTGCGGGTACCCGGCAACCAAAATGTCGTGCCGCAATACCATGTCCCAGTTCATGCACCATTTTGCTGCATGTTAGCGCCATAGCAATGCCGATCGCACCTTGCGGGGTGATGAGATGCATGAACCCCGTGGCATAAAGGCTCCATTGCTGCACGACCAGGATCAGCGCCAGCCCTACCGCCAGTACAAGGCCGGTACAGAACTGACGGGTAAAAAGCCAGTTCGTTAACGGCACGCAGCGTTTGAGGACAGGATCGGGATTGCATAACCGTACCCGCAGGAAAAGGTAATGATGCAGAATCCATGATAACAATGGTGGCTTGCGCGCCTGCCGGGCCAGCAGGGCACTGTCTGCACTGGTCTGGGCAGTGGTCAGCCCGGCCTGCCGCAGGAAGGCGGCAAAGGCCGTGACATCGGCAGGCTGCGCATCAAACGTGGTCTGCTCACGCACGACGCGGGCAATCGTGTCCGGGTCAGCCAGGTCCCAGCGCTGCAGGATTTCCATTTCCATGCTGCCAAGGCGGACGTAACGGTGGCGGGCAGGGTCATAAAGCGTCCATGTCGGCGCGCCGGTCACAACAGGGCCAGGCAACAGTTCCAGGTCATCACGCAGGACAGGCCAGGGGGCGGGCGCATTCATGCGTCGCCTTCCGGGCCAGCTAAAATGAAAGCCATTGCCGTACTATGCCCAGTGGTTTGCGCAGGGCCCACAGCACCAACAGGTGCCGCGGGCCATAGATGCGCGCGGTGCCACGCAGGCCAAGGCGGATGTCGCTGTCCAGATCGGCACGCAGGGTATAGGCCAGCGTGCCCGCAGGGGTAGGTGTGCTTGCGTAGGAGGTAAAGACCAGATGCCCTTCTGCTGGATGATCGGGGTGCACATTGTCAAAAAAACGCACACGCGCATCGGTGGCGAAATGTGCGACCTCGGTTGCTGGCAGGCGGATCTCGATCCGGCGGGACAGGGCAGGGGCCACCATGAGGATACGCTCGCCCGCTTCCACCGGGCGGCCTATCCATTCGGAAGGATCGTTATAAAGCGCCAGCCCGTCTATCGGGGCGGTCAGGGTGGCGCGGTGCAGCAGTTCGCTCTGGTAACGCATCTGGGCCGCTTCCTCATCAATGCGGCCCTTGAGTTCACCCGCCTGCGCGCGGGCCTTGGCATCAAGCATGCCTGCCTGAATGGCTTCATCGTACTGGGTGCGGGCCACTTCCAGCGCCTTGCGGGCAACCTGATACTGGCTTTCAAGCTGCGCGCGCTCCAGTTCCACCAGCGGTGTACCGGCCTTCACCGCTGTATTGGGAGCGACATCAAGCTGATGGACGATACCGGCAAAGGGCGCGCGTACGAAAGTGGGAGCAACCGGTACAACTTCAGCCGGGGCCAGAACCCATGAATGGACCGGGTAGAACGCCACCAGCACGGCAGCCGCCAGTACGGCGCCGATGCGTCTGCGCATCCGTGTATCACGTGGCTTGGGAGGTTGAGAGGCGATAAGCTGCCGACTTTCCGCATATTCGCCGCCAATCATGCACAGGGCCTGGATGTCGGGCTGTGTCCATGCATCCGCTCGTGCAACGAGCAGTGTGCCCACGCGGCCATGCCGTCCGAGCAGCGGAATGAGCACGGCATGGGGAGCCATCCATTGCACCCATTCATCGCGCAGTGCGGCAGGCAGGGTCGCTGTGTCAATTACCCTGGCCTCGGCCTGTGGCGTGATGCTCTCGAATACCCGGTCCAGCCAGCGCACATAGGGGGCTGCAGAATCGAACACCGCCGTGCCGGATATGGCAGCAATCCCTGCCTTATCCGTGCGGTAAAGGGCAGCCTGCTGGTAGGGAAGGAGATTATGGCTTTCGTTGACCAGCACGAAATCCAGTTCATCGGACGGGCAGGTCCGCAGGCGTTCGCATAAATGCACAAGGGCCGACAGCCGCAGCAATGCAGCCTGCCGGCCCTGCTGCATGCGCACGGGATCAGGCGAGGGGGAGGTCATGGTCCGTCAGCCGCACGCCCTCATTGACCAAACTGGGCTTCTCCTGTCATGCCCGGTAGCAGGTCAGGGGCCGGACGCGTCAGTTTGCCATAGACCTTGATGGTCTTGCTGACGGGGTCCACTTTGCCTGAAATTCGGCTGACGGTTGCGGGGTAAGTGGCATCCGTCTCCAGTATATGGACCTTGAACGGTGTACCGGGCTGCAGATGGCGCAGTTCCATGGATGAGACGATCATGGACAGTTCAAGCGAGGTATCATCCAGTATTTCCAGCATGGGGGTCCCGGCTGAAAGATACTGGTAATTATGCACCATGGTATTGGAGACTCGCCCGTCAAACGGGGCCTCGATCACGCACTGGGCCACAACGGCGGTGGCCATTTCCAGATCCGCATTGGCCGCGCGTTCATCGGCTGCGGCCGAGCGCAGGTCCGATACACTCCATTGCCCCAGCGCCTTCATCTTGTTCTGTACATCAAGGAGGCCACGGCGCTTGATGTATTCGGCATGGGCATGGGCAAGGGTTGCCTTCTGCTGGCCACAGCGGAACTCGGCCAGGATGTCGCCCTTGTGAAAATGGTCACCGTCGCGCAAAGGAAATTTTTCAAGCTGGCCCGACATGCTGGCGCTGATCTGCGCACTCATGGGGGCGGTTACCTGTACGCTGGGGGTATGGACCGCCGTGCTGTCCGGCTCCGACATGGGGGGAATATCAGGCTGCTGGACAGGTGCCGTAGCGGTCGATGTGATGTCAGCGTGTGCGAGCGGTTGTGCTGTCTGGGCCAGGAGTGTGCCGGGCACAAGGCCAAGCGACAGTGCGGAGATAAACGAATATATGCGCATATATGCAACCGGCCTTCCGGAATAAAGGCACCACTACCGCCCGGGGCGATGGAGCTTTATAACATTACTTATTAATAACAATTTACAAAATGGCAGATCAGCCGGGTGTAGCGGCAGGCTGTGCCGTATCCGTCTGCGCGACAGGCGTGGAAGGCGGCGCAGCCTGCGGCACCGGCACCGCGACAGGTGTCGTGCTGTTGCCTGCATCCGGTTTCTTTACATTATCGGGCAGCGTCAGGTCAGGCAGGCGGCCGTTTTCCCACAGGGCAATGGAATGCTCGACCTGCGCCGTCAGATGCTTGAGGTCCTGAATATCGGCATTGGCGGGCACAAGGTCCACGCCGATGGAGGCATACAGGTTGGCCAGCGCCTGATGGGTATGGGCAAGGCTGCGGCTGTATTCAAGCTGGCCGAGCAGGGCCGCCATCTGGTGGCGTACGCGATTGGCCTCGGACTGTGCGCCGGCTGCGGAAGCGGAGACGGCAAGCTGCTCCATCTGCAGGCTTACATCGTTGATCTGTCGCGAGGATTTGAGAAAATCCACTGCCGTGACGTATTTCTGCGCGCTCAGGTTGATCTGGGCCAGAATGGCAACACTCAGCGCAAGGCGGCGCATTTCCGAGAGTTTGACATTGCCCTTGGCCACGGCGATGGCACGCGGTCCCTGGATCATGTTGATCAGGTTGACAGTCGCCCGGACCCCGATCTGCCCCCAGATGTGGTGATAGAGCAGGGCATTCGAATCAAAGTTGCCGTTGCCGATGGCGCCAATGCCAGGCATCATCTTCAGGATTTCCTTGTAGACATCCTGCCGGTCAACTTTCTGCTGGTACACTTCCATGCGCAGTTCAGGGCGCATGACCAGTCCCATGCGCTCGAGTGTGGGGATGTCGAGATTGCCCAGCGGCTGCACATCCTGCGGGTGGGTGGCAAGGTTGAGCTTTTCATCCTGCGGCACGTTGATGAGCGAGGCGAGCTGGATCTGCGCGCCGACCAGTTCATCCTTGATGCGCCGCATCTCACCCAGGATCTGGATGATGTTCTGCTGGTAATCAAGCAGCGTAAGGGGGGACTGAAGGTGTGCGTTACCCGCATCCTGCGATGCCGCCAGCATGGTTTCCGCATCGTGGATGATGGGGTCAAGGCGGGGCAGCATGACCTGGGCTGCAGCGGCTTCCCAGTAATTGGTGGTCACGGCCTTAACCAGATCATTGATGGCGCGCCTGCGGCGCTCGACGGCAATCAGGGCACGGAAAGCCTGCTGGCGGGCGGAGAAATAGCTGATGCCCGCATCCATGGCGTTCCATGAAAAGCTGATGTCGCCGCTGCCATGGCTTGGCATTTCGGAATAAGAATAATCCAGCGAACGCTGGTTGCTGAATTCGTCAATACTTTCAGCAGCATTGTTATTGCTTCTGTCTGTATAGCCCGCATCGGCCGCAAGGTGCGGCAGCATCTGCATAAGCGCCAGGTCAAGCTGCTTTTCCTGCTGGTTGATCTCAAGCTTGGCGACCTGTGAATCATAGTTGAACTTGAGCGCGCGCGCGATGGCGGTGCCAAGTGTCAGGTCACTATCGAGCGGCAGATAACGCGCCTCGATCGTGGCGTGATCGGCATCCGCACGCTTTATGTGATCAGCCAGCGGCATGGGCTTGGGCCGCATGCCACACCCCGCCAGCAGCATGACTGTCGAAAGCGCAGCGCAGGAGACCAGACGTATTTTGCCACGGGTAAGCTGATGCGTCACAGGATTTACCATGAATTTCCGGGTTGTGTTCAGGTCGGCAAGAAAAATTTTAACACAAGCTGGCGGGAACAGGCTTGTGGTTACCTGATTATAGGGAACTGTATAGATCTATATATAGGCATGTAGAGCTATATATAAGTATGGTTTGGGAATATCCGCCTATTTTGCAGTTACACCGCGCCCGATACCGAGCACGGCATGGTAGTTATGGTGCGGACACATTTCTGTCAACTTCATTCGTTGTAACACGAGAAAAAAAAATGTAGATGGAATGTGGTAATTGGAAATGCAGTCGTAGCGCCCTGCCGAGTGGCAATGATTCATATCATGGAAACCATAATCTGGTATTCCTAAACAAATTGTTGATAAAAGTGGATTTTTCATGCGTCTGATTCTTGAGCAGAGATATCTCTTTGATGGCAGCGTGGCGCATGTCTCCCATCACCACGGGGCGGACAGGTACCACCAGGAGAATCAGGGCGAAAACGCTCATGATGCCCCTGTTGTGGATGAAGCCGTTGGTTCCCTGCCGGATTTACCTGCAACCACTGGTACAGGTCGGTCGGTGCATGAGCGTGATGGTAGTAAAAAAGATAATTTTACCGATATCGTTTTTGTCGATTCCCGGGTAAGCGACTGGCGCGAACTTACGGCCACACTGGGCGATAACGTGGGCGTGGTTGTGGTGGACAATACGCGTAATGGCATGTCCGTCGTCTCGCGCGTGCTGTCGCACCAGCAGAACCTCAGCAGTGTCAGCTTCCTTACCTACGGGCAGGCAGGCCAGATCGAGCTTGGCAGCACGACCATCAATGCCGCCACCCTCATGGCGGACAGTACGCAGGTTGCCCAGTGGGGCGATGCGCTGGGCACGAAGGGGCAGATCCTGTTCTGGGGCTGCGACGTGGGGCAGGGCGCGGCCGGGCAGGCGCTGGTCGAGGACCTGCATACCCTGACGGGCGCGGGGGTCGCCGCCTCGACCGATGCCACGGGCCTGGGAGCGTTGGGGGGTGACTGGACACTGGAGCGCACGGCCGGACTGGACGGCAATGCGGTGGATACGCCGTTCTCCGTCACGGCCGAGGCCGGTTATGACAGCGTGCTTGATAGCCCGACGGCCACGGTCACCATTGCAAATGCGGGCGACACCAGCAATTTGCTGGGCAATGCGTTTTCCCAGACCATCACCTTTGCCAACAATGCACAGAATGGCGTGGGCTACGCGCCCTTTGTCGAGATATTCGCCCCGACCAACACAGCGCAGCAGGATACACCGCTTACCTCTGTAACGTATCTGGGACAAAGCCTGTCCACCAAGGCTGTTACGCTGGTTGATGTTGATGGCAAGATCGGGGCCTACAACCCATACAGCAGTGGCACGGATGGCAAGCCGCAGTTCGTGACGGCGCCTGCGGGTTTCAAGGCAGGCGATACCATGTATGTGGTTTCCCTGCCGTTTGGCAGTTACACACCCAACCAGCCGACCCTCACGCTTACGGCGAATTTTGCCAATCACACGGTCGAGTCCGTCGATGCGCCCACAGGCGCGGGCACGCCCATTACCATCGCTGCGGCCGGTGGCTACCAGTATGGCGCCGATGCGCTCAACAACCCCGGCACCGACCCGACCATTCAGGGTTCTGCCGTAACCAACACCATTGACCAGAATATCGTGCAGGTGACCGCCGGTATCATCACTTCGCCGCGTGGCGAGGATGAAGTGCCCACCGGCCCGGATTATCCCGCCACCTACCAGGTGACCGTCACCCCTGCCGAAGTGACGCAGGCCAACGCCATCAAGGACATGACGCTCAATGTCACCCTGCCTGACAGCGTCAATTACAACAACAGCCCCATTACCCTGACCGGGGCCGATGGCTCGACCATCAGCGGCACGGCCACCTATGTGCCGCCCGCTGACGGCTCAAAGGAAGGCGGGTCGGTCAAGGTTACGCTGGATAGCGTGGCCTACAGTGCAAGTGCGCCCTACAAGATTGATATTCCGGTCTATGTTGGCCAGACGGATGCGGCCGGGAATTCTATCCTCAATTCTTCTGGCGGCACGACATCGCTCACCACCATTTCGGGTGCCACCATATCCTATACCGGCAACTGGACTCCGCCCGTTTCGGACGGGCAGACAGCCACGCCCGTCGCGTTGGACGAAACGGTGGACACATCGCCCACCACGTTCCAGGCCAAGGCCTTCGCGGTGCAGGAGACGGATACGATCACGAATGCGGATGGCAGTGCTGCCAGCCTGCCTGCAGGGCAGGTCATGCCCGGCGATACCATTACGCATGACATCCATATCGAGAATTCGGATTACTATTCCAGCACCGGCATGGTGGTCACCACCACGCTGAGCGATGGCCAGGCCCTGCAGCCGGGCACGAACCCCACCTTTACCTATACCGATGCCACCGGCACGTCCCATACCGTGCAACTGGGCAGTGACTACTGGTCGGCCACGCCGGGTGATAACGGGCAGACCGTGGTAAAAATGAACATCGCCCAGTACCTGGCTGACAATAACCTGCCCGCCATGGGTGCGGGCAAGCAGGGCACGATCAGTTATGCCAGCACGGTGAGCGATAACTATACCGCCACGAATACCCCGGTGACCGAAGGCGATACGATCGGCAGCCAGGTCAGTGTCAGCGCGCAGGCAACAGGCCCCGATGGCATGACCTCGCAGGTGCAGGACGATTCAGGCAGTACGCTTTCCGTGCCCGAGGGTTCGACGGGGCTGAAGATCGTGGCCATCAATGGTGTTGCCGTAGAGGGCACGGATACGCCTGTCATCCACGCGGGTGACAAGGTGACCTACGAGGCAACCTACACCCTCCAGACCGGCACCTATACTGACCTGAACCTTTCATCCTACCTGCCCCTGCCGCTCTATGACACGAGCAACCCCGCGGGTAACGGTGATTCCGCTTTCACGGCTGCCCCCAGCACGGACCTAACCCAACAGGCGGCCGGCACCTACAGCGTGGTGAGCGTGCCAAACGGTGTCGATCCGAAGCAGGTCACGGTCTCGACGCAGTCCGCGACCAACAGCATCAGCTTCGATATGGGCAACAGCGACACGCTTGCCACCAGTGATGCTGGCAAGCAGGTGGCCATGCTGTTTACCCTCAAGGCGACATCAAGCCCCTTTGCCGATGGCCTGAGCCTGACCAGTCAGGAGCAGTCCACCCTGACCAATGGGCAGAATGCCCAGACGGCCCAGTCTACCCTGCAGTCAATTACGGTTGCCGAGCCTGCGGCCGAGATCAAGACCGGCGTGGTATCGGTCATGAATGGCACCAGCGCCGATAAATCCGTCACCTATACGCCCCAGACAACGGGTGAGGGAACGGATACCGATCCCACCACCACCTTCAACGCGGCGGGGTCGGATGGCGGCGCCTATACATCGGTGCCCGCCAATGGCGTGAGCGGCCTTGGCGCGGTCAATGACCTCAATGCCACAGGTGCCGAGGGGGGCGACACCGTGCGCATCGCCTCCACGGTAGAAAATACCGGCTCGGCCGGTATGTACGACCTGACGGTATCGGGCACCCTACCTGCCGGGTTCTCTACGGCGGATGTCAGGAATTTCCAGATCACGCGCCCTGATGGCACGATAGTCTATTCCTCGGCGGCGGATGCCGCGACCGCTGCCAGCAGCTATTTCACCACGGGCGGGCTGAGCATACCGGCCACATCGGCAACCGCTGCGGTTCTGGCCCAGGGGCAGGACCTGACCATTACCTATGACCTGGCCCTGCCAACCGGCCAGAACCTTGGCGATACGCTGGTGGCCAACGCAACGGTAGTGAACTTTGGCAACAGCCCCGGCGCGGTCGAGCAGGGCGACGGGTTCGTGACCAATGGCGTGCCGCTTGGCGGGCAGGCCTCGGACCTGACCGATCCGGCAAGCGTCACCCTGCAGACGCCCACCATCAGCAAGACCATTAGCGCATCCAACCTGCCTGCAAATGACGGCGTGGATGCAGCCACCTCCAGCGGCACCATTGTCAGTGGGGAGACGCGGACCACCACCATTACCGTAAATGTGCCCGAAGGCACGCTCACCAATGGCAACGGCGATGTGACGGTGGTGGAAACCCTGCCTGCGGGCATGGACTATGCCGGGGGTTTTGCCGCCACCCTGACCGGCGCGAGCGCCTCGAGCGCCGATGCCAGCGGCAACCTGCCCGCGCCCACGGCGGTCAGGAACGCCGATGGCACCACCACCCTGACCTTTGACCTTGGCAAGACGGTTACCAATTCCAGTTCCACGCCCGGTACCATAACGCTGGCCTATAACGGTTATTATGGCGAGAACAATGCACCTGCCGATGCCGCCACGATCACGTCATCGGCGGTGCTGAACTACAGCGTGCATGATGACACGGCCACCGTGGCCGAGCAGGCCGGCCCCGCCGACGTGACCGTAACCGAGCGCAAGCCCTCCCTCACCGAAACCCTCACCGACGATACGAAGGGCCAGGCGCTGTACAGTGGCCAGCAGGTGACCTATACCCTGAAGCTGAGCAATAACGGTGATGTCACGGCCTATGACATCGATCATGCCATTACGCTGCCTTCGGACCTGACGGGCGTTACCATTACGGGCGGGGGGCAGACCATCACTGTAGCCGCGGGCCAGACATCCGTTGCCCTGTCCACGCTTGCCTCTCTTGCCCCCACCGATGCACCGGTCACCTATACCATTACCGGCACGGTTGCCTCCGACCTGCCGGCGGGCACGAAACTTGCGGTAACGGATGACTACACCTGGCATTCAGCGCCCAAGAGCAACGAATTCATGCCGCCATCGGGTAGCCCGTCCGGATCGGGGGATGCGCCGGTGACACCGCAGGACGTGCCTGAAGCGTTCAGTCGCACGGCCGGCGATGCGCCAGCGGTTGGCAACTTCACGTCCGTGCTTGACATCGTGGGTGAGAATAACGGCACCACCAGCGGCATTTCCCCCACTACGCCTGTTACTGCGGCTGATACCGTACCCGGAGACCGGGTGACCCTGCAGGGCGAGGTCTCGATCCCCGAGGGGCAGAATCAGGACGTGACGCTGACCCTCAAGGTGCCGGACAACGTGCAGCTTGACCCCACATCGCTGTGCCTGCTGCTGGCCAGCCCGAACGGGGAAATCACCTCGTCCGGCATTGGCAGTGCCACGCAGTTTGCAGAAGGGACGACACCAGCCCTGACCGTGCAGGGTGGCGGCAATACCTTCACGCTTACGGATGCGGCGGAAGCAGCGCTTAACGGGACCGGTGCGTCCATAACCGGCGTGACAACGGATTCCTCCGGGCAGACCGTGCTCACCATCAATCTTGGCACGGTCACCAACAATGACCAGTCATCCGTTCCCAACTATGCCATCATTCAGGTGGCGGGCACGGTGCTCAATACCACGGCCAATCAGGACGGTAAGACCCTCCCCTTTAGCGAGAGCCTGACGGCCAGCACGTCGCCAACACCCGCATCACCCATCTCCACCCCTGCATCCACCGTAAGCGAAACGGTCAGGGAGCCTGACGTTAAGCTGGACAAGGCGGTGACCGCGATCGATTACACCAATGATACCGTCACCTTTACCGATACCCTGACCAATAACGGCGATGCCGCGGCCTATGATGTCGCCCTCAATGATCCGCTTGTGGCAGGGCAGGAATCCGTTGATGGCGCAGTTGCGGCCACGGGCGCGGGTACGGTGGACACCACGATCAATGCCAGCGGCAACGTGGCGGTAGCCGATGCAAACGGCGTGACCACCAACGGCCTGACGCTGGCCGCTCATGCCAGCGAGACCGTGACCTATACGGTCAAGCTGTCCGACCTGACAAAGGGGCTGGCGCAGACCACGACCAGTGTGACGTGGGAATCGCTGACCGGGGCAACGCCCGCCACTTCGGGCGGAACGGAGCAGAGCCGCGATGGCTCGGCCGGGCAGGATGGCACGGCTGGTACCAACAGTGCCGATACCTATGAGCGCTCGGTCACGATGGGGCTTGGCACCCTGTCGGGCCAGATCTGGCAGGCGCTGGGCAATACGCCCGGCACCTATGACAGCGCCATCGATATCCCACTGGGCGGCGTGGGTGTTACGGTTACCGCGCGCGGGTCGGACGGCACCTATGCCACCGGCCTTGTGCAGACCGGCATCCAGACCGATGCCAATGGCAACTACGCGGTGCTGGTGCCCATCTATGGCACGCCCACATCCTCCATTGCGGAAATTACCGTGCCGACCAAGGGGGGAGCGGATGGGCTGCCTGCAAGCGAGACGGAGGTCTACAACCACGATGGCGCGGCAACATCTGCCATAACCGCCGTCAGTCCCGATGCGGATTCAGCCAATGGCATGAGCGCAACCCATGCCGACCTGGCCTATGAACTGCCGGACACCGCGCCCACCATAACAGGCTGGCAGGACATCACGCCGCACGTCACCACCGCTGGCGCCGCCACGGCAATCGGCGATGGCGCGGTAACGGTGGATGACCACGAACTTGATACGCTGACCACGAAGGGAAGCGGTACCTACACCTATGCCGGTACCATGCTGACGGTGCAGCGCTACGTTGATGGCAAGGCAGCCGCCTCGGCAACCGACAGCTTTGGTGCGCTGGCAGGCAGCGGCGTGACCATGGCGGGCGGGCAGGTGAGCGTGAACGGCACCGCAATCGGCACTTATACCGACAAGGGGGGTGTACTACAGTTCACGTTCAATGCATCCGCCACCAAGGCCGGCATTGCAACACTGGCGCAGGACCTGACCTATACCTACACGCCCACGGCTACCGACCCGGCAACACAGCTTGATGTCACGCTGGGGGCCACGTTCTCCGATGGCAATACCAACCTTGCGGGTCAGCAGGTCACCACTGGCGCACAGGGCACGGGGGGCGTGCAGACCAGTGCGCCCATGTTCACACATGTGAGTGTTGGCGGCACCACCTTTGCCACCACCTTTGCTGAACCCAATGATACCCCGGCTGCGGCATCGGCTACCGCACTCGGCTCCTATGTCTCGATAGAAGATGCCTCGGGCACGGGCACGGGATCGATCCAGAAAGTGACGGTACAGATCGGCTCTGCCACGACGCAGGACGTGCTGGCCGCCACTACGGCGGGCGGCATTACGGCGAGCATGGACAGCGCAACCGGTACCCTGACACTGACCGCAGGCACCGCCACCACGCTCAAGAACTGGCAGAGTACGCTCGCCAGCCTGAAATATTACGACAGTTCCGATACGCCCATCGAGGGCACGCGCAATGTGAGCATATCCGTCTATGAAAACGGGGCGAACACGCCCATCGTCACCAATGGCACGATTGCGGTCACCGCAGCCAATGACTCCCCGGTCCTTGATCCCTCGGTCCCGGTTTCCCTTAATGATGCGCAGGAGGACTCCCTCCCGCCGCAGGGCGCGGTGGGCACAGCGGTTTCGCAGCTGGCAGGTTATGCAGGGGCAACAGGTGGCGCGGGCAACGTGACCGACCCTGATGGCGCGGGCCTTACCGGCCAGAGTGTCGCAGGTGCTACTTCGCTGCCCGGCATTGCCATTACCAGCGCCGACACCACCCACGGCACATGGTGGTACACTACCGATAACGGCAAGACATGGACCGAATTCGCCGGTAGCGGCGCAGGCAGTGCGGTCGGCGGTGGCAATGCCCTGCACCTGATCGATAACGGGCAGACGCGGGTCTATTTCCAGTCTACCGACCCGAACTGGAACGGCAAGGTCAATGATGCCCTGACCTTCCGCGCATGGGATCAGTTTGATGGCGCGGCCAATGGCAGCATCTCCGCGCTGCCGGCTACGGCAGGGCTGGGTACGGGCGTTAATACGCCTGGTTCCGCATATTCATCAGCCGCGGATAGCGTTGCGCTGATGGATGACAACGTGAATGACGCGCCGGACGTTGTGGCCGACAACAGCGA
>NZ_JBXAYQ010000041.1:0-24126 GCF_057359305.1 Komagataeibacter ossonobensis
GTTCAATGCGGATCATGGCAACAGCATGGGACGGCGGCCCGTTGCTCTGTGAGATACCGATTTATTTCCGGCGACCCGAAATCAGGCAAAAGATCGCCGCTAAACGGCTCAATAAGATCGTGGCAGGAATTCAACTGGGTATAATCAATGTTAAAAAATGAATCTGTGGTTGTCAGAACAACCACAGATTTAGTCATTTTGGTACGATCATGTGAACGAGTAGTGCGCTTGCGAATAACGCTGCTGTGCTAAGCGTCCATATGCCGATGAACCAACCTATACGCTGGCTAAGGCGCCGGGGCGCGTTGTCCCCATTGCCCTGTACAATCTCAATGATAGCCATCTGCTTCCGTTACCTTTCCCCGGAACACACGATAGGAGTAGACTGTGTAGGTCAGGATGATCGGCAGCAAGATGACGGTGCCGACCAGTTGAAAAAATTGACTGGATGGGGGGGATGATACATCCCACAGCGTCAACCCGGGCGGAACAGCATACGGCCATACCGTAATCCCGAGTCCGGACAGGCAGAGAAAGAACCAACCGAGAGCACACAGGAAGGGTCCTTTGGAATGCCCACGACGCAGACCGATGGTCAGTAGAAAACCTAGTGCGATTACCAGAAGGGGAACGGGTGCGACAAATACGATATTGGGCCACTCGGTCCAGCGTCGCAGGTAGGGTGCGTGCAACATAGGCGTCCACAGGCTGACAGCGACGATGCATACAAACAACCCGATTGCCAGCAGCTTCGCCCATTTGCGGCAGGAAGCTTCTAGCACGTCGGTTGTGCGCCAGATCAACCAAGTTGCCCCGAGCAGGGCATAACCGCACATGACGGCCAGTCCGCACAGCACGCTGAATGGGGTCAGCCAGTCCATTGAACTGCCAACAAAAGCTCCATCCACGACCTTGATTCCCTGAACAACTCCGCCGAGGATTGCGCCCTGGCAGAAAGCAGCGATTCCCGATCCAATCATGAAGCCACCGTCCCACAGTTTTTCGCGTCCAGTCCCGCGTGTCATGATACGAAATTCGAAGGCTACACCCCGGAAGATCAGGGCAACCAGCATGAGCACGATCGGCAGGTAAAACGCGGGAAGCAGGGTTGAATAGGCCCCAGGAAAGACCCCGTAAAGCGTAGCGCCACCAAGGACCATCCACGTTTCGTTTCCGTCCCATACAGGGGCAATGGTGTTGACCATCACATCCCTGCGGCCTTCATGCCGTTCCACGGCGAACAGCATTCCGATGCCAAGGTCAAAGCCATCAAGGACGACATAGATGGTGATCGCAGCGACCAGAATAACGGCCCATATGATCGGAAGCCAGTATGCGACGTCCATCATGTTCAGGCTCCTTCGCCAGAAGAGGGATTGATGACTTTGGGATGAGTGCTTGTGGCTAGAATATCCGGGGCATGAGAGGGGCTGGTCTCATGCTCTCCTTCCTGTGGTGCGCGTGCTAGCAGGCGGCCCAGAATGCCGATGCCTGATCCAAATACGATTACGTAGACTACAACAAAGACGGTCATCGTCAGCGCCATATTGGACAGAGCAATCGGGGAAACACTATCGGATGTCCTGAGCAAACCATAAACGGTCCATGGTTGACGCCCAACCTCGGTCGTCACCCAACCGCACAGCAATGCGATGAAACCGGCCGGTGCCATGCATACGGCGACCCGATGAAATCCCGGACTGCTAAACAGAGTTCCTCTGTGCCTCAGCCAGAGTGACCAGAACCCGACAATGACCATAAGCATCGCCAGCGCAATCATGATGCGGAAGGAAAAGAAGATCACGGGAGAAGGCGGACGCTGGTCACGCGGGAAATCCTTCATGCCCGGTACCTTGCCATTCAGGCTGTGTGTCAGGATGAGCGACCCGGCCAGCGGCAGCCTGATGGCATAATCCGTATGTTCGGTTTTCATGTTGGGAATACCGAACAGTAGTTCAGGGGCACGTGCTTCTGACTCCCAGTCCCCTTCCATCGCAGCAATTTTAACCGGCTGGTATTTGAGCGTGTTCAACCCGTGGGCGTCACCGGCGAGGACCTGCAGAGGGGCAACGAAGGCTGCCATCCACATCGCCATGGAAAACATCAGGCGCACTGGTTCGCTTGCCTGGGTGCCCGCACGGCGTGCCTTGAGCAGATGCCACGCCCCTGTCGCCCCTACTATAAAGGCAACCGAAAGAAAGGCCGCCAGACCCATATGCACAAGCCGGAAAGGGAAAGAGGGATTGAAAATGATGGCAAGCCAGTCCGCAGGTATGAAGCGACCGGTAGCAGCATCAATCGTGTATCCCTGCGGCGTCTGCATCCATGAGTTTGATGCCAGGATCCATGTCATCGAGATGAGTGTGCCGACCGAGACACAACATGTTGCTGCATAATGCAGGCCGCGTCCCACCTTGTTCATGCCAAAGAGCATGACCCCTAGGAAGCCCGCCTCGAGAAAGAAGGCTGTCATGACTTCATACGATAGGAGGACACCTGTAATAGGCCCGGCTTTCCGCGAGAAAACTGACCAGTTCGTGCCGAATTCATACGACATGACCAGTCCGGAGACGACGCCCATCCCAAAGACGATCGAGAATATCTTGATCCAGTATCGATAGAGATCAAGATAGGCCGCACGGCCGGTTTTAAGCCATAATCCTTCCAGTACGGCCAGATAGGCTGCCAAGCCGATTGAAAAGGCAGGAAAAACAATATGGACGCCTACGGTAAAGGCGAACTGGAAGCGTGCAAGAAGCAGCGCGATATCGTGAGATGGTTGCATGGGTAATTCCCCAAATCCTGATTCAGTCGCAGTTATAAGAAATATAAAATTTCAATAAATGCAGACTGCTAGACGGTTTTGTTGTTGGAATATTCGCACTGTCTGATAGATGTAGGCATCTGTTATTTTTTTGATTTTTGAAGACGCCTTCAGTTACCATTCTGTCGTCTTTCTAATAATCCTTTAACCATGACATATTGATAAGTGCAGAGTCTCCGGACTGTCTGTTTGAGCTCACCATTTTTCCGTAAGAATGATCTGGTACGAGCCTGATAACGTTAAGATACCAACAGGCGTTTCCGCGTGATCTTTCCTGAAACCGTTGTTGGCAGATGTTTGACGAAGCGGACTTCCTTAAGGCCAATCCAGCGACCGAGTGCGTGATTGACCCGTCCGATTATCTCCTCGGAAGAAGGTCTGCCTTCTACGCCGGAGTTAGGTACTACATAGGCGACAGGTCGCTGGCCTCTCAGTTCATCAGGGGTGGCCACTACGGCACAGGCATGAACTTCTGGATGGGCGGCGATGATCTTTTCGATCTGTACGCCCGAAATTCGCCGGCCCGCGACCTTTATGACATCATCGGAACGCCCGAGCATATGCACGGCGCGGCTGGCCTCGATCATACCTTCGTCAAAGGTACGATAATACTGGCCGGTCTCGTCCAGGTAAGCTGCAGGAACATGGATCGCTCCATCCTTCCATACGCCAGCCAGGCAGCCGGGTGGCAGCGGCAGGGAGAGGACAATTTCGCCGCACTGTTCACCGGGTATGGACAGCATGATTTCCGGACGGAATCCCGGTGCAGGCCGCCCGATGTCGTTCATGAGCGCAACCGGCTCACGCTCGGGCAGGCCAAAGAAATGCGCGGTGATGCTCCATCCGGTTTCGGTCTGCCACCAATGATTGACCACGGGTTTGCAAAAATAGGATCGTGCCCACTCCAGCAATGTCGGGTCCGCATACTCCCCGGCCACGAAAATGCGGGCCAGTGCAGGCAGGATGGCCCCTGACAGGTTGCGGCTTTCCTGCCGCATGAGGCGCATCTGGGTGGGTGTGGTGAACAGGCATTTCACCTCGTGCTCATGGCAAAGCGCGCGGATGGCGGAAGCCGATGCGCCGCCTTCCACGATCACGCTGGTGCAGCCGCTGAGCAGCGGTGCATAGACCCCGTAGGAATGGCCTACCACCCAGCCCAGATCCGATGTCGTGAAGAACGTATCGCCGGGTTCGCAGCCATAGATCAGCTCCATGGACAGGGCGAGGGCCACGGCATGCCCGCCATTGTCGCGCACGATGCCCTTCGCATGACCTGTCGTGCCGGATGTATGAAGAATATACAGGGGATCTTCAGATCTCAGCATGACCGGCTCTGCCGGCGCGGACTGTTCCAGCGTATGGAAATCGTGATCCCGTTCCGGCAGAAGCTGAGCCGGGCAGGTCGCTCGCTGCACGATCACGCAGGCCTGGGGTTTATGCTCGGCTTCGGCTAGCGCCTCATTCAGGGCGAGTTGGGATGGTATGGTGGTTTGCCCCTGAAAGCTGCAACTGGCGATGATGATGACTTTCGGCGCCACGCTATCAATCCGCCGAGCCAGCTCAGGTCCGGCGTAACCCGCAAAAACCACCACATGCACCGCCCCGATCCGCGCACAGGCCAGCATGGCGATGGCGGTTTCGATCATGGTGGGCATGGCGATCAGGACGCGGTCGCCTTTCTCCACCCCCAGCGCGCGCAGGCCGCCGGCAAACCCGGCCACCCTGCCCTGGAGTTCCCGGTAGGTTACCACCTGCCGTTCCTTCGTGGCGCAGGAATGCCAGATCAGCGCCGCCTGCCCGCCGCGTCCGTCCGCTACATGCCGGTCGACGGCGTTATGGCAGGTGTTGAGCGTGGCGTCGGGGAACCAGTCATGCCAGCCATCCGCCCGTGTCCTGCATGCGCTCACAGGTGCCTGCTTCCATGTGATGCGTTGCGCCGCCTCCAGCCAGAATTGTTCTGGCTGGCTTGTGGCCGCGTCATACATCGCCTCATATGTTGTCCATGGAAGCATGGCGCTTTACTCCGTTCAGGCTACAGGCACGTCTTTGCCGGTGATCTGGCTGGCCAGCCACGCGGCATCACGCGAAACACCGGAGAACCGTCCCGATCCCCAGGTGTGCAGCCATGGCAGGCCGAGGAAGTAGAAGCCCGGCGCATCGGTCACGCCGCGATGCCAGACCGGCTTGTTGGCCCCGTTGAAGACCGGCACGTCGATCCAGCGATAGTTCGGGCGGAAGCCGATGCACCAGAGGATCGAAGTGATCCCGGCAGCCTTCAGGTCGAGCGGGGTGTTACTGCCATCGGGCTCCCACACAGGCACATAAGGGGCTTCGGTCGGAGCCGTGATCCCTTCACGGGCGATGTAGGCGTCAATGGATTTCTTGATGTCGGCATTGGTCTTGTCCGCATCATCAAGGTTTTCCTTCAGATCCGGCGCGAAGTGCGCCACTTCATCGCGGATTGTCTCCAGCGTGCCATGCAGGCCAACGCCCTTCTTTGCAAAGAGGCGCAGATCAAGATCATGGCCTCCATTTCGGCCCGTGACGTAATGATTGGTCTTGTCGCGTGCACCGTCACGCAGAGGGTGATTATCCACCGTCAGGTCGTAGAAGTGCATGTCCGCAAGCCAGTCCACAACGTCGCGGCCACGGTAGAAGCGCGACACGCGCGGGGCGGAACCGACACAGAGATGGACCTTGCGTTTTTCAAGGAACAGGTCCTCGACAATCTGCGCGCCGGACTGGCCGCTACCCACGACCAGCACAGCCCCTTCCGGCAACTGGGCCGCGTTGCGGTAATCCTGCGAGTGAACCTGATGGATGGCGGGATCGATCGCGCTGGCATAGCCGGGGATGACCGCATCCTGATATGCGCCTGATGCGATGACAACATGCTTTGCGTGCCACGTCTCACCACCTGCTACCACGCGGTAGCCACCACCTTCATGGCGGGTGATGGAGGTAACGGCAGTGTGCTCGCGCAGGGGCGGATTGAAGGAGGCGACAAAGCCCTTCACGTAGTCAATAATTTCCTGCTTCACCATGAAGCCGTGCGGGTCTTTCCCCTTATAGGGATGACCGGGAAGTTCGCACTGCCAGTTCGGTGTGACCAGGCAGAAATTGTCCCAGCGTTCATCATCCCACGAATGGCAGGCCGTCTTTGCCTCAAAGACGATGTGCTCCACCTTCTCGCGGCAGAGATACCAGCTCATGGAGAGCCCGGCCTGTCCGCCACCCACGATGATGACGGGGATGGTTTTCTCGTTCTGTGTCATGATCGTTCTTTTCGTCTCAATAACTGAAGGACAGGACGCGCACCTGCGCGTCGGACTGGTTCAGGAAGGGCGCACTGGCCTGCCTTATGGCCTGAAGCTGGCCAAGGGCGCGGCTGCATGGGAAGCCGTAGCGGGCGCGAACCCGCTCGCTGGCGTCCGTCAGGGCGGTGTCCGCCTTTTCAAGAAACTCCCGGACCGGATAATCCCGACCGGGCGTGAAGTGGTCCCTTATGACCAGCGACGGGGAGTAACAGTCAGTCTCCTTCCCATCGGGCCAGCGCACGCGAAAGGTCATTTCGGGCATGGTGAAAGAACTCCTGAAGCAATGGCATCGGTGCGCGACCGCGCCGCCAGACGCCGGTATGCGGGGAGGTGCCGACTGGCGACGCGGCCCCAGTCGAAACGGCGGGCGGTTGCGGGGCCGCTGGCCCGGAAGCGTTCGCGGTTTTGGGCGCCAAGGGCATCCCGCAAGGCCAGAAACAGGGTGTCGGGGCGCGCTAGGTCGCACCACAGCGCATCTGCCCGCGAAAGATGCTCGGTAAAGGGCGCGATTTCCGGCACAACGACTGGCGTGCCACACGCGAGCGCCTCCAGCGGGCACAGGCCGAACCCTTCGGTTATGGACGGATAGGCCAGCACGTCCGCCTGCCGGTAGAAGGCGGGCATGTCCTCATCCGCAACCGGCCCGGTGATGGTGACATGATCGGCTGCACCGCTTTCGCGCAGATACGTCGTGAACCGGGTGCGGTAGGCGGAATGATCCAGCAGCGAGGCCCCGCCCGCCACAACCAGATGCACGTCCGGCCGTTCGCGGCGCAGGGCCACAAACGCTTCCAGCAGGTGCAACGTGTTCTTGCGCCGCTCGATCCCGCCCACGGACAGGATCAGGTGACGGTCGGCAGGCAGATGATACCGCGCCCGCAACGCGGCATCATGCGCGGTTGGGACGTGCGAAAAGCGCACGGGATCAACCCCGTTGCCCACGACCGGGGCTTCGCGGCCATGGTCGTTGCGCAGGACATCTTCCCACATTGTGCTGACGGTAAACAGTTCGGCCGCCGCCCTGATCCCCCGTTCCTGCCGCGCGGCAAGGACCGGGTGCGTGAAATGGTCAAGATGGTGGACCGTGCGGGCAAAGCCCGGTATCCGCCCCTCTTCCACCAGTTCGGCCAGTGCATTGGCGCTGATCGGGTCCTGTGCGTGCAGCACGTCAAAAGGCTGCCCACGCAGGGCGTCCCTGATCTCGCCAATACGGCGTTCCACCAGCGTTGGCAGGTCGGGCTCGGGCACAGCCGGGATGCAGTTTGTGGCGCAGCGGGGCCTGCGGAAGAAACCGACCCCGGTTACATCCGGCGCGATGAGCGTGGCGTCGTGGCCTGCGTCGCACAGGGCTTCGGCCAGCGCCATGCCATGCACCACGCCGCCACGCGGATTGGTGGAATGGGTCAGGATGCCGATGGAGAGCCTCATGGCGCACACCCCATGAGAGGCATCCGGGCGAGATCCCAGAAGGTTTCCTTCTCGTCCGCCCATGTGACATCCAGCCGCTGCGTGCTGTCACACTGACCGATGACAGAAGCCGCTATGCCCCGCCCATGAAAGCGGGCCATGACTGCCCCGGCCGCCTCGGGCCGGGCCGTCAGCAGATAGCCATAGCTGGGGAATGCGGACAGCCAGCGTTCCATTGGTGCATCGTCGGGACGTGGAATGTCATCGAGCGTGATGGTCATGCCGATACCCGAACATTCTGCCAGCATGAGGGCGGTGCCCAGCAGTCCGGCCATGCTGATGTCCTTGGCGGCGCGGCTTAACCCGTCCTCGGCAATGCCGGGCAAGAGATCGAGATCACCCCGAAGGCGTGCCGCCCCCTCAGTATGACACAGTGCGGAACTCGCATCCCAGAACGGGTGCGGGTCGTGCCAGCGGCCGCGCAGGTCGATGGCGGCGATCAGGACTTCGCCCGGTCGGGCATCGAAACTGGTCAGCAGATGACGGGCACGGCCAAGGATCGCCACCGACAGCGAATTATGGGTGCTGCGCATGTTGGTATGACCGCCGACAACCGGCACGCCATAGGTGCGCGCACCTTCATGCAGACCGGTCAGAATGGACGCGGCCGCCTCGGATGTATCGCTCCACAACGCATCCACCACAGCCACAGGGCGACCGCCCATGGCCGCGATGTCACTGATATTGACCATCACGCCGCAATAGCCGGCAAACCACGGCATGGCGCGCACGAAGCTGTCCTGAAACCCCTCGCTGGCCAGCAGGAGATAGCCATCGCCATCCGGTATGGCAGCACAGTCATCTCCTAGGCGGATACCATCGCTTGTATCCCGACCAAGAATTGCGACGGTTTCGGCAATATCCTGTTTGCCCGCAAGGGCCCGACCGTGTCGAAGCGTGCGCAGCAGTGTCGTCAGTTCGTGTGCCATCATGCCACCTGCCGGTTACGAGGCTGCGGGCGCAGCAGCCAGGTCTGGTCCAGCCCATGCGCCGGATAGCGTGAGAGGTCGGCCTGCATGTCGTGATGTGGCAGCCCATGCAGGGTGAGGGCCCCGAGACTTTTCCAGTGCAGGCGGCGGAAGAACAGCACGTTCTGTTCCTGCACTTGGGCCAGGAACCGTCTGGCTCCAAGTCCGTGCGCCGTGCTGACCGCCATGCGGATCAGTTCCGCCCCGATCCGCCCCAGCCTGCGATGATCTTCATGCACGGCCAGGCGGGAACCGCGCCACACGCCGGGCTCGGCCTCATGGATGCGCACCGCTCCCACGATCCGGTCCGGCATCCCCGCCATGCAGCAGGCTGCGATGATGGGAATGGCGGTCGCATCAATCGCATCGCGATCGTCATCTGCAAAAACATGCTGTTCGGTGCAGAATACTTCGTGACGCAGCGCGTGATATCCTGCGCGTTCCCACGGCGTGCGGGCAAGGCGCACGACATATTCCGTGGGGATGAACGGGCGGTCTTCCACCCCTTCGAGGATCATGGTCATTGTTCATACGCCGAAAGGGAGGAACAGGCGCCGCACCGGCCACACCCGGCCCGGATGTCGGTGGATTTCATGTTCGCCTCGCGCAGCATGCGCCCCAGCGGGGCAAGCACGGACTTCATGAAATCGGCCGAAGGCGGCGCGTGATTTTCCAGCGGTGTGCCGGAAATCGGCACGAACGGCACCACGAAGGGATAGACCCCGAGCGCAATCAGGCGTTCGGCCAGAGCCAGAATATCTGCGGCGCTGTCGCCAAGACCGGCCAGAATGTAGGTATTGACCTGCCCGCGCCCGAAGACCGGCACGGCGCTGGCGAAAGCGTCCATATAGCGATCCACGCTGACCGTGGCCTTGCCGGGCATGATCTTCTCGCGCACCGCCTGTGTTGCGGCTTCGAGATGCATACCCAGGCTGTCGGCCCCGGCGTCGCGCAGGCGCTGGAACCAGCCGTGATCACGTGGCGGCTCGCACTGAACCTGAAGCGGCAGATCCACCGCCGCCTTGATGGCACGCGCTGACTCCGCCAGCACGGCAGCACCCCGATCAACCACATTGGGCGTGCCGGTCGTCAGCACCATGTCGCGCACGCCGTCCAGTTCCACAGCAGCTTTGGCAACTTCGGCAAGCTGCGCCGGTGTCTTGTAAGCGATCGTCCGGTCCGCCTCCAGCGATTGGCCAATGGCGCAAAACTGGCAGGATGTGCGCCGGTCGGCATAGCGGATGCAGGTCTGGTGCACCGTGGTCGCCAGCGTGTCACGGCCATGCAGTAGCGCGATCTTCCAGTAGGGAATACCGTCTGTCGTGCTCAGCCCGTAAAAGCGCGGGGCAGCCGGGAAATGGATCGTACCTACTGCCCGCCCATCGCGTAGCAGCATGCTGGTCCCGTGCTGGTCTGGCGGGCTGGCCTGAAACGGTGAATGCTGCGCGCCAGACGTATAGACCGGAACCATGACGGTCTGGCCCGCAATGGTGATCGTCTTGTGATCCGAAGGACCAGCGCCTCCCTTGCGGGCAATGCCGCCGGTCTGCTCGCCGATCTGCAGTCCAAAGGACTGGAGATCGGTAACGAGCTTGCGACCAGAAAGTGTACCGAGCGTCGGAATGGTCATGACGCAGCCTCATCTGTAGATGTGGGAACCGGATCGGCTTCACCAACGTAATGAACGGTACGGGCAGGCCGCCGATCCTGAAGCAGACTAAGCAGTTCAGGTCGTGCATAATGTCCTACAGAGTCCATCATCCGTTTGCGCTTGGTGATAAGAGCGAAATCAAGATCGGCAATCACCATCCCCTCGCCTTCCGTCAGCGGTGTGCCGAGCAGCTTCCCTTCAGGCGAGACGATGGCCGTGAAGCATCCACCCCGCAGCGGCCCTTCCAGCGCAGGGTCGCCCGCTATTTCCTTGATCTGCTCTTCCGTCAGCCAACCCGTAGCGTTCACCACAAAGCAGCCGGATTCCAGCGCATGATGCCGGATGGTGACTTCCATCTGGTCGGCAAATATCTGCCCTACCAGCGAGCCGGGGAACTGGGCGCAATGGATTTCCTCGTGCTGGGTCATCAGCGCGTAGCGGGCGAGCGGATTGTAATGCTCCCAGCAGGCCAGTGCGCCGATGCGACCGACCGCACTCTCTACCACTTTCAGCCCGGAACCATCGCCCTGCCCCCAGACCATGCGCTCATGGTAGGTGGGCGTGATCTTGCGGCGTTTGAGCAGGATTTCACCCGTAGCGTCGAAGATAATCTGGGTGTTGTAGAGCGTGCCAAAATCGCGCTCGTTTACGCCCAGCACGACGACCATGCCGGTCTGGCGCGCAGCCTCTGCCACCATGTCGGTGACCGGACCGGGAATGACGACAGCGCGTTCGTAGAGTTCCAGATGCTCCCCACCGAAGCGGAAAGCCGGCTGGATGAACGAGAAATAGGGGTAATAGGGCACGAAGGTTTCAGGAAAGACCGCCAGTTTCACGCCTTTTTCGGCGGCTTCACGGATGGCCTGACAGACTTTCCGGGCTGTCCCCAAACCGTCATCGCCGAGGACGGGACTGATCTGGATGGCAGCAGCGCGAACGATACGTGACATGGCTTGCGGTCCTTCCTTTGGCCTTTAGAGAGTCCAGGTATTGAGGATGAAAGCGTTGTCACGACGCGCAAGAAGGATAATGTCGAGCACGTCCTGCGGGTTGATCGGCGTGATGCCGGGGATCAGGTTCTGCTCGCCGTAGCCGTAAAGGGCCTGAAGCGCGAAGCGGCAGGCATAGACTTTGCCGCCCTCTTCGAGGATTTTCGCGATCTGCTTGTTGCAATTCATGTGGCCCGGAAAGGCTTCGTCGCCCAGGCGGGGAAAGCCGCGCTGCACACCAAGGGTCACACCCGGGCCATACAGCAGCACCGACGTCTCGAAACCTTTGCGGATCAGGCGGGTAGCCTGCAGCAGGTTGACGAACCCGACCGACCCTTCATTGGCCACAGTGTGGAAGGTGATAAGGGCTTTTTCGCCGGGTTTGGCTTTGACGTCCTCAAAGACCTTGTTTTCATAATTGACGAAGCAATCGCCATCTTTGTACGGAGTGTGTTCGACTTTCGGCATGATGTATCTCCATGTAGTGCGGTCTCTGGCGAGATGCCGGGGCGACCGCAACACCGGGAGAAAACGTGACATGGAATGCGCCAACTACAAAATTTTGTATGGATACCTTTTTGGGTACAAAAAAAACAAAGAGACAAATAGGAAGCCATTTAAGGCGGACGAAAGAAGACAATAAATGATAAAATGCCAGACAATGATGGGGTATATAAATAACTCATTGTTTTTGCTTGATACTTAAATCACGCATTTGTGAAAACCTCAGAGGCCTTGTTTTCTATGAATGCACAGATTCACCGTCGAATCAGTAGGTTGCGCCGATTCACGGTGTAGCGGCGAGATCACACAATATCGGCAAAACCGGGGGAGCGTTTGTGCTGCAGGACAGACATCACGCCATGCAGAGATTCTTCAAGGCTCGCCGCATCTGGAGCGCTGCCTAGTGCAATCCGCGCGCGCTGCGGGGGTTCGCCACTGATGGTGAAAACGGTGCTGGGAACCAGCGCCAGTCCCCGCCTGCGGGCGTAGGCGACAAAATCCGCGCTGCCCCACCAGTCTGGCAGTTTCAGCCAGACATGCGGTCCGTCGGGGTTCATACAGTGTCTTTCCCCCAACACCCTGCGGGCGATCGACTGGCGCAGGCGCAGTTCCTTCTGGATCGAGTGGAGGATCGTGTGCGCCTGTTCCGTCTGCATCCACCGCGCCGTCAGCGCACTGAGCAGGCCGGCATTGGTGAGCGCGATAGCTCGAATAGCCGCTGTTACCCGTCGAGTCATGTCAGTATTCGGCAGGGCAACATAGGCCGTGCGTAGGCCCGGACTGAGCGTCTTGGCAAGGGTAGCCACGTAGCTGACACGGCTATGGTCGAGGGCCGCCAGCGCCGGTAGCGGATTGTCCATCAGCAGGCTGTAAGGGTCGTCCTCGGCGATATGCAGATGATGGTGCTGGGCGACCTTCAGGATGTCCTCGCGTCTTTGCAGGGACATCGTGGCCGTGCTGGGATTGTGGATGGTTGGAATGCAGTAGAGTAAGCGGGGATGATGTTCGGCACAGACCCGATCAAGCTGGTCTGGCATCATGCCTTCCATGTCGCTGTCCACACCGACCAGAATAAGGTCAAACTGCGCTGCTATGGTCCGGATACCGGGATAGGCAATGCGGTCAGTGACAATAACATCGCCGGGTTGGGTATGAGTGCTGACGATTGCCGCCAGAGCGCTCTGTGCACCGGGCGAGACAAGGATTTCATCCGTTCGGCGCTGGCCGATGACGGGCGCGATCCATTTCGCGCCGAGTTGGCGTTCTTCCAGTGTGCCACCCGTTACCCGGTAAGACATCAGGCTGTTCAGATCCTGCTGCTTCAGGATGGCCGTAATATCGTTCTGGATAACGCGTTGAAGGGGCGGGTCCTGCGGGATGGGCGGCAGGTTCATGGTCAGGTCAACCACGGCGGGACCGGTATGACGCCAATGACTTTCCCCTGCGCCAACACGAACAAAGGTACCCCGACCAACTGTTGCGTCAATCAGACCCCGACGATGGGCCTCGGTAAAGGCGCGCGTCACGGTTGTCAGGTTGGTTCCGATATGGCTTGCGATGGTTCTCTGGGGCGGCAGTCTATCGCCTTCTCTCAGATCGCCTTTGCGGATGGAAAGTGCCAGCGCATCAACGAGTGTCAGATACATCGCATTCGGGCTTCGGCTGATTTCTTCTTTCCAGTGAGCCAGATAAGGATAATCGGACATGACAAATGGCTTCCATATATTCGACAGAAATTTATTCGATCATATTCCATACAAACAATGCAATAATCTACAAAATAGATTGTGGATAGACTTGAGCGGTCAATGTGCGTGAGCAGATAGAGGAGATGTTGTTTGTGTTGTATCAAGAAAATTAAGAGCAAGGAATTCGTCCACGAGGCTATCAGTTTCTGTTCATCTCCAATGGGTTGACCCGATAATTGAACAAGAACCTTCGATGCAAATTTGCTTTGCATCCAGGGGGTATTCTGGAACAGTTCAATCCCACCTTACTCTAATTGTGATGTCATGATTGGGATCGGTACATAAAACGGGCACAGATATACGCTAAGGATTATCGGTGATTGTGATGGCTTGCCGGAGCGGGCGGAGTTTCCCTTCCGGGATGCCGGCGTCGGTCCAGAGGTAATCCCCGGTCAGGTTGATATGCTGCCACCCCAGCGGAGAGAGATGCTGGAGCAGATCAGGCGCAACGGATCGTCCTTGACGTTCGAGATGCCGCATTGCGGCTCCGAGATAGGTGGTGTTCCACAATACGATGGCGCTGGCGACGAGATTGAGCGCGCTCGCCCGATGTCCCTGGGCTTGCAGTCCGTGATCGCGGATCCGGCCGGTGCGATGGAAAAAGATGGCGCGCTTGAGGGCGTTCTGGGCCTCTCCCTTGTTCAACTCGCGGGTGGCGCGGCGGCGTTCTTCGGGGAGCTCGATCCAGTCGAGCGTGAACAGCGTACGCTCAACGCGGCCCATCTCTCGCAGGGCAAGGGCGAGACCGTTCGCGCGAGGATAAGAACCGAGCCGTTCCAGCATCAGCGACGCGCTGGTGACGCCGGTACGGATTGAGGTGGCGAGCCGGATCACGTCGTCCCAGTGCTCGGAGATCAGGCGTTCGTCGATCGGCTGGGCCATCAATGGGGCGACAGTCGACCCAGGCTTCATGTCGCCGAACAGATGCAGGCGTCTGTTACCGATGTTGGGGATGCGCGGGGCGAAACGGAAACCGAGGAGATGGCAAAGGGCGAACACATGATCCGAAACGCCCCCGCCATCGGTATGGTGACGCTCGATCGCAAGGTCGGCGCTGAATTGCCCCGGGTTTTGTGGAGACGGAACGACCCGAGAGGTAAGAAGGATTCATGAGCAACAAATCGAAGCGTTTTCCACCTGAGTTTCGTGAACGTGCAGCCCGCATGGTTCTGGAGGAAGAGAAGAACCATCCGTCGCGGTGGTCTGCGGTGATGATGATCGCTCCAAAGCTGGATATTCATCCTGACACGCTGTCAAAATGGACCCGTCTGCATGAACGGGCCAATGCGCCTGCGGTAAGTGATCTTCCTGATCTGGAGAAGATCAGGCAACTGGAGCGAGAGAACCGCGAATTGCGGCAGGCCAATGAAATCCTGCGCAAGGCGTCGGCATATTTTGCCCAAGCGGAACTCGACCGCATCTTCAAGCCATGACACGCTTCATTGAGGAGCATCGGCAGACATATGGTGTCGGGTCAATCTGCAGGGTTCTGTCGATTGCACCATCTGCCTATTATGCAACTGTTGCCAGACAGAAAAATCCGTGTGTGCGCAGCCAGAAAGACAAAGAGCTATGCGATGACATCCGTAGAGTGTGGAATAATAATTTCTGCGTCTATGGAGCGCGCAAGGTCTGGCATCAGCTCAAACGTGAAGGCCTGGATGTCGTGGACTTGTAACGGTTTTGTGCCGGTCAGGAAGTGCTTATGCCACTCTTGCTTCAAAAGCGAGTGGGCTGATACCGCCCAGATATGAATGGCGTCGACGTGGATTGTAGAAACCATTGATATACTGGAAGATGGCGGTGGTAGCCTGACGGCGGGTTGGCCAGTTCTGTCTCCAGAGCCACTCCGCCTTCAGGCTTTTGAAAAATGTTTCGACGGCAGCGTTGTCAAAACAGTTTCCCTTTCCGGACATTGAAGCCAGCAGCCCATGGGCCAGCAGCTTTTTCTGGAAATCATGGGAGCCATACTGGCTGCCACGATCGGAGTGGAAAATGCAGCCGGGCGCCGGGTTACGCAGCCTTACCGCCATATCCAGGGCACGGATGGCCAGATCCTTTTTCATCCGATCGCTCGCGGCCCACCCGATTACGCGACGACTGAACAGATCGATGACGACAGCGAGGTAGAGCCAGCCCTCGGCAGTCCAGATATAACTGATATCTCCCGCCCATTTCCGGTTGGGGCCTTCAGCAAGGAAATTACCGTCCAGAAGGTTGGCCGCAATGTCAGACTGGTGGTGGCTGTCGGTCGTCATCTTGTGGCGACGGGTGCGCACGGGCCGGATCCCGTTGGCCTTCATGAGGCGGCCAACGCGACGTTCCCCGACATCAAGCCCGGCTTCCCTGAGTTCCATGGTAAGCTCCCGGCGACTGACGCCTTGCTGAATATTTCTGGTCTGGTTCAGCTATGAAGCATGAACGATTTAAGAGATAGGGACGCGGTACTACCTGCGAGTGTCGCAGGTAGTACCGCAGAGAGGCTCCAAAGGAGCGGTAGAGAGACCGATGAGCGGGACAGGCTGGCGGACGCCTCGCGGATCGAGATCGTTTCGGATCGCCGCCGCTGGCACGCCCCTGAATTTCGCGCGCGAGTGGTCATCGCGTCCTACGAGAGCCGACGCCCCATAAGGGAGGTGGCTGCACAGTATGGGATCCATCCCAGTCTGGTGTTTCGCTGGCGGCGAGAGGCTCGGGCCAAAGCGCAGGCCAAAGGCGGGACATCGTTCATACCTGTCATGGTAGCCCCGGCCCCCGAGCCGCAGCCATCGGAGCGTCGGAGAGAACAGGGAACGCTGTCCGGCCAAGCCGTCAGCCTGGTCTTTCCGGACGGTGTGCGGCTGGAGTTCGACGCAGGGCTGTCCGCTGATCGTCTGCGTGAGATTGTGGGCGCACTACGATCATGATCCCGCTTCCTTCCACGCTGAGGATATGGCTGGCGGCCGGTGTAACCGATATGCGCCTGGGGATGCCCGGGCTGGCGTTGAAGGTCCAGGAAGCACTGGGTCGTGACCCTTTCGCGGGTGACGTCTATGCCTTCAGGGGCCGACGCGGCGACCTGGTGAAACTGATCTGGCACGATGGGATCGGCCTTTCCTTATATGCGAAGCGGATCGAGCGCGGGCATTTCCTGTGGCCTTCGGCAAAGGACGGAGCGATCCATCTCTCCCCGTCACAATTGACTTGTCTGCTGGAGGGTGTGGACTGGCGCAATCCGCAGAAAACATGGAGACCTGAACTGGCGGGATAATAAAAACCGCGCCAGGTCAGCATATACTGGTACCCTTTTGAGCGCCCATGTGATCAACTGCCTTCATGACGGGAGACACGGACGACATCATCGCCTTGCGCGCGGCACTTGCCGCTGCCGAGGCGCGTGCCGAGGTCGCGGAAGCCCGTGCGGCCAGCGCCGAAGCGCAGATTGCCCATCTCAAACATCTTATCGCGCGGATGCGCCAGGACCGTTTCGGCGCCTCGTCGGAGCGGGGGCGCCGCCTGCTGGCCCAATTCGAACTCGAACTGGAAGAACTGGAGACGACGCTCGCCGAGGACGCGCCCGAAAATGCGGCGGATCCCGCTGTCCGCACGACAGCACCCCGGAGCAACCGGGGACGCCAGCCCCTGCGTGCCGATCTGCCGCGCGAGCGGGTCGTCATCCCCGCACCGACACAGTGTCCGTGCTGTGGCAGCGATCGTCTGAGCAAACTGGGGGAGAGCGTCACCGAGACGCTGGAGGTGATCCCGCGCCAGTTCAAGGTCATCCAGACGGTGCGGGAGAAGTTCACCTGCCGGGACTGCGAGAGCATCACCCAGCCACCCGCCCCCTTCCATCCGATCGCGCGCGGACGCGCCGGCCCATGGCTGCTGTCGACCATCCTGTGCGACAAGTTCCTGCAGCATCTGCCTCTGAACCGCCAGAGCGATGCCTTTGCCCGCGAAGGGATCGATCTCGACACATCAACGCTGGCTGACTGGGTGGGAGCCTGCACCGCGACGCTGGCCCCCCTGACTACGCTGATCCGGGCGCATGTGCTGTCGGCACAACGCCTGCACGCGGATGACACCACCGTGCCGGTTCTGGCGAAAGGCCGGACAGTCACCGGACGATTGTGGAATTATGTGCGGGACGATCACCCCTTTGGAGGCACAGCGCCCCCAGCCGTCTGGTTCCGTTATTCCCGGGACCGCAAGGGCGAACATCCCACGGATCATCTCACCGGCTGGACCGGCATTGTGCAGTCAGACGCCTATGCGGGTTACAATACTCTGGCGAAACCGGGACGCCAACCCGCGCCGGTTGTCTCCGTCGGATGCTGGGCGCATGGACGCAGGGGACTGTTCAAAATCGCCGAGAGAGACAAGGCGCCCCTCGCCATAGAGGCAATAGGCAGGATCGACGCCATATTCCAGGCCGAGCGCACCATCAACGGTACGCCCCCAGAACATCGGCTGGCAGTCCGTCAAACAGACATAGCCCCTCTGGTCGACGATCTGTTCGACTGGATGCGGGAGTGTTGCCGGCGCATGTCGACAAAAAATCCCATTGCCCAGGCCATGAACTATTTTCTACGGCGTGCCGATACATTCACACGATTCCTCACAGATGGCCGTATCTGTCTGACGAACAATGCAGCAGAACGCGCCCTACGCGGCATCGCCCTGGGCAGGAAAGCCTGGTTGTTCGCTGGTTCCGATCGTGGCGGAGAGCGCGCCGCCGCCATGTATTCCCTGATCGTCACCGCGCGCCTGAACGATGTCGATCCCCAGGCATGGCTCGCCGATGTCCTGGCACGGATCAATGACATCCCCAATCCACGCCTCCATGAACTCCTGCCCTGGCATTGGAAAGCCCACCAGCAGGTCCACAATACCATCGCCGCCTGAATATGCCTGCGTCTCCCGCCGGATGCTTACGTTCCATGGTCATGCGCGGCCGTCCGTAGGACCCGTTGCTCAGGGCAAAATGCTCACGGATATGCGTCAGCACCTTCAGATCGGTACGTTGGCGCTGGCAGGCCGGTCGGGATGTCCAGGCCCGGTACCCCCGTGCAGAGACCCGCAAGACCCGGCACAGCCTCTCGATTGTTAAGCGGCATGGAAAAGTGACCCCTTCGGAAGGGGGACAGGCAGCTAAAAACGACCCCTTTCTGAGAAACGGGTTCACGATGGCCTTCATGCTGAATGGAGGCCCGGTTTGGGATGCTTGTTGTGGAAACAATTGGAAAGATCCGTCGCGCGCATTTTGTCGAAGGAAAGGCGATCAAGGCGATCTGCCGGGACCTTGGGATATCGCGGCAGACGGTACGCAAGGTGATCCGGTCGGGACAGACGTCTTTTGACTATCACCGAGAACGACAGCCTCTTCCCCGGATTGGTCCATGGGAGGGAAGATTGTGCGCTCTTCTTGAGGAGAACGTGGCGCGTCCGGCCCGCGAACGGCTGAGCCTCATCCGTCTGTTCGAACTGCTGCGTGAGGAAGGATATGAAGGAAGCTATGATGCCGTAAGGCGATATGGCCGACGGTGGGAAGACCGCCATGAGATGGGGCGGCGGGCCGCCTATGTTCCGCTGAGTTTTGCACCTGGAGAGGCTTACCAGTTTGACTGGAGCCATGAGGTTGTCGTTCTGGGTGGTGTGGCGGTAAAGGTGAAGGTCGCGCATATGCGTCTGTGCCACAGCCGGATGATGTTCATTCGTGCCTATCCGCGCGAGGCGCAGGAAATGGTGTTTGACGCGCATGACCGGGGCTTTGCGTTCTTCAGGGGTGCATGCCAGCGGGGCATTTACGATAATATGAAGACTGCGGTGGAAACGGTTTTTGTTGGCCGGGCGCGGGACTATAACCGGCGTTTTTTACAGATGTGCGCCCATTATCTGGTTGAACCACAGGCCTGCACGCCGGCGGCAGGATGGGAGAAAGGCCAGGTTGAAAGCCAGGTGAAATATGCGCGTGGACGCGTGTTCTCCCCGCGTCTGAAGTTCCGTGACTACGAGGAACTCAATGGATGGCTTGTGGATCGATGCATCCAGCTGGCCAGAACGCATGCCCATCCGGATGTCCCGGAGAAAACGGTGTGGGAGATGTTCCTGGCCGAGCGCGCGGCTCTGGTTCCTTATGCCGGTTCCTTTGACGGGTTCCATGCCCGCATGGCATCCGTCACGAAAACCTGCCTGGTCCGCTTTGACAACAACCGGTATTCCGTCTCCAGCAGCGCGGTTGGTCGCCCTGTGGAACTCAGGGCCTATGCCGGGCGCATCGAAATCCGGCAGGATGGCCGGACGGTTGGGGTCCATGCCCGCTCGTTCGAGCGGGACCGGACGGTTTATGATCCATGGCATTATATCGGGGTGCTGGAGCGCAAGCCGGGTGCCCTGCGCAATGGCGCTCCATTCCGGGACTGGATCCTGCCCGTCTCCATTGAACGGATCCGCAGGCGACAGACAGGTCGTACGTCTTCTGGTTGCCGTGAACGAGCATGGCCTGACCTGCGTGGATCAGGCCTGCCGGGAGGCCCTGGAAGATGGCATGCATTCCGTTGATGTCATTCTCAACATCCTGTCACGCCGGGATGAAGCCACAAATCCCGTCCTGCCTGCCCTTCCCGAACCTCTGGTCCTGCATCATGCTCCTGTGGCTGACTGCAGCCGGTATGATATCCTGAGGACACGCCCATGATGGAACGTGGGCCGATCCTCCAGGCGATGGCGGAACTGAAACTCTACGGTATGAAAGCTGCCTATGATGAACTGGTGACCCATGCGGTCAAACGACAGTATCTGCCCCAGCAGGTCATAGGAGAACTGCTCCAGGCCGAAATACATGAAAAGCAGGCCCGGTCGGTACGCTACCAGATGACCATTGCCCGGATGCCGCGGGCACAGGATGTCGAGGACTTTCAGTTCGCGGATACGCCCGTCAACGAAACCCTTGTCCGTGACCTGGCTCGGGGCGAATTCCTCGACCTCAAGCGTAATGTCGTGCTTGTGGGGGGCACAGGTACCGGCAAAACCCACCTGGCCACGGCCATTGGCCGGAG
Organism: Komagataeibacter ossonobensis; assembly: GCF_057359305.1. NCBI lineage: Bacteria > Pseudomonadati > Pseudomonadota > Alphaproteobacteria > Acetobacterales > Acetobacteraceae > Komagataeibacter > Komagataeibacter ossonobensis. Next base: position 20,506 of record NZ_JBXAYQ010000041.1, read on the forward strand.
CTGCATCCGCACAGGTCGGCGTGGCCGGTTCTTCAACGTGGTGGACCTGGTCAACCGGCTTGAGGCTGACAGTCGGGCGGCAAGGGCGGGTCGGCTGGCCGAACAACTCGGCCGACTGGACTTTGTCATCCTCGACGAACTGGGATACCTGCCCTTTGCCCAGTCTGGCGGACAGTTGCTGTTCCATATGATCAGCCGCCTTTATGAACAGACCTCGGTCATTGTCACCACGAACCTGTCCTTCGGTGAATGGGCCAGTGTATTCGCCGACGCCAAGATGACCACGGCACTGCTCGACCGTCTGACCCATCACTGCGACATCATCGAGACAGGGAACGAAAGCTGGCGGTTCAGGAACCGTAACTGAACCTCTCTCCAGATCCATACCTGCCCCGGCCTGTCTCCTTACGCCTACGGCTTCAGGAGACAGGCCGGGCCTTCAACAGGGGGTTAATATTGCATGCCGATCAGGGGTTATTTTTGAGTGCCGATTGACATCCCTACTTGTTGCGTGAACCTCAATGTGGCCAGTTCTACAGGTGTTCACTCCAAGCGTACGTAAAATACACTTTCGTGTCGTGATCCCAAACTGAAAAGTGCCGAGTATCCTGCTTATGTGGTGCTGAACGGCTTTGGCGGCATGCCCTGGTTTGCCGGACTGCTGAATGACCAGCAGGTAGCCGATGTCGTCAATTACGTTCGCACACATTTCGGGAACCATTATACTGATGCCCTGAAACCAGAAGACGTGTCTGAAATGCGTCCCCATCTGTCAGTAGAGGCAGAATAACGTGCGCCTTTTTAAAAGCCTGATCCCCGCGCAGCCCTGACGGCTCTGGCTGCCTTCCCTGCTCTGGCGCATGCTGAAGGCGGCGTGATCCGTCATGGTGAGGGGAAATTCCCCATCTCCACCGCGGTGGAAGTCCCCGCCGGGGCCACCACCATTTATCTGAGCGGCATGGGCGCTCCGGTGCAGGACAAAACCGCGCCGCCCAAAAGCCTTGAGGCCTATGGCGACACCCGCGCCCAGACACTCGCCTCTCTCCAGCGCATTGAAGGCGAGCTGAAAAAGCTGAACCTGACCATGGGTGATGTTGTGCAGATGCACATCTATATGGTGGCGGACCCGCGCACAAAGCAGCTGGATTTTGATGGCATGATGAAGGCCTACACCCAGTATTTCGGCACAGAAAAGCAGCCTAATCTGCCAGTGCGCTCCGCCTTTGCCGTGGCCCAGCTCGCCAACCCCGGATGGCTGATTGAAATTGAAGTAACGGCCGTTCGGACGCCTAAAAAATAAGGCCTGTTGCCTGACAACGAATTCCCCAGTCTATCGCTTTTCAAACCAAAAGACAAGCGGGGGATCTGGGGAAACAGCATCCCGCCTCACACATTTGCAAGTCTCGTCATACACGGCCATCTAAAGGCGCAGGGTATCTTGTTATACCAAGATACCCACAACATGCTCTTTTACGAGGCCTGACGATATGACTGAGCATTTAACAAAACGCTGGCAGACCCTGCCTGCCACCCCGGCCCCTCTGGCCTCCTTTAAAGGACAGCACGCCCCCATTAACGGATGCTCGCTCTATTATACGGAAGGCGGCACAGGGGACGATGTCATCATCATGCTGCATGGGGGCATGGCAAACTCTGACTACTGGGGCATACAGGCGGCTTATCTGGCCAAAACGCACCGTGTCATCCTCGTGGATAGCCGCGGGCATGGCCGCAGCACGTTAGGGGATAAACCCCTCAGCTACGCTCAGATGGCAGACGATATCATTCACCTGATGAACCATCTGGAAATTCCGAATGCCAGTCTCGTCGGGTGGAGCGATGGCGGTGTGCAGAGCATTATTCTGGCCTCTGAACACCCGGATCGCATCAAACGCATCTTTGCTTACGGGCCGCATATGTCCGCATCCGGCCTCAATCTGGCGTGTAGCGGAGATAAGGTGGTCAACGCTTTTGTAAAGCGCGCCACAGAAGACTACCGCGAGCTTTCCCCGACCCCGGATAAATTTGATGTCTTTTCAAAAACCGTCTGGGGCCTGTGGAAATGGGAGCATGATGCCGAATTCACGGAAGACCGCCTGAACGCCATCCGCTGCCCCGCATGGGTTGTGGATGGGGACCGGGACGAGATGATTCATCGCGCCCATCTGGAATATCTGGTGGCGCATATTCCGGACAGTTCTTACATGATCCTGCCCGAGACCAGCCACTTCGCCTTCCTGCAGGCCCCGCTTCTGTTTAACGAAGCGTTGGCTGACTTTCTGTCCGTCAAAGCCTGACGGTCACACTGACGGTCAGGGCGAGAAGGGTTCAGCTCTGATAACGGGCTGAACCTCTTTTTATTTCCCGTCTGTTCTCTCAAGTTCGCCGTCGGCGTCATCCGGCAGAAAGAAGTCTTCCGGGTCTCCTGGCACGGGCAGAGACAGCAGGAAAAATCCCGCGGCTACCGTGATCGCACCCGTTGCAACGGGCAGCCAGCGGAGGACTGTCACCATCGCGGAGTCCTGCGTGCTGCCGTTGACGACAAGCGCCCAGCCACTCACGCACAAAAGCGCAAAACCACCCACAAAACAGGCCACAATCCAGAGCAGCCGACGCACATAAGGAGACGAAGACTTGCTCATGATGTGACCTTTCAGATCATTGCTTGAAGGCCCGCGCTAGCACGTTTTGTGTTTCGAGGGAAACTGGCAGGGTGGAATTGGTCAGCGCCACACCTTTCCAGCCCGCGCCCAGAGCCGTGTAAAGGTTCACAGCATCACGCAGGCGTTCCAGACGCGCCAGAGCTTCCATGTTCTGCGCATTCAGGGTGGTGCGCTCGGTTGTCAGCACTTCCAGGAAGCCAACCAGACCAGCACCATATAGCCGCCGTGCCCGCTCACTGGCCGTGGCACTATCTTCTGCCGCTTTATGCAGTTGCTCGGCATATTCAATGTCATCATGCCAGGCCGCCATGGCGTCTTCAACTTCCTTGAAGCCGTTTAGCACCGACTGACGATAGGTCAAACGTGCTGCTTCCGCCGAGGCCTGAGCCGCCCGAACTTCGGACGTCATCTTGCCACCGTGCATCAGCGGCAGGCTCGCCATCATCAGGAACTGCCAGCTCATGGCATTCACCTGAAACAGCTGGTACATGGCCGACGCGTTGGGGTTGAAGGTCAACGGAATAACAAAGTGCGGATACAGGTTGGCCACAGCAACGCCAATCTGCGCCGTCGCCAGTGCATACTGCCGTTCCGCCATACGGATATCCGGGCGGTTGGCAATCACGACAGACGGCATGGTCGCGGGGAATTCCGGCACGGTCGGCAGGGGCCGCGGCACCTTCAGTTCATCTTCCAGAGAGCCCGGCATCTGCCCCAGCAGCACGGCAATAGCGTGCGTTATCTGAGAAACACGGGTTTTCAGCGGTTCACGCGCTGCAATCTGTGTATCCAGCTCGGCCTGAGCCTGCGCAATCTGCAGGGTGTTCCCCACGCCTTCCAGATACAGCTTGTTAGTCAGATCCACCGCGTGTTTTGCAACGCCGATATTGTCCGTGGCGATTTTGATCTGCAACTGGGTGACCCGGAGCAGGGTAATCCCCCCATTTTTAGTCGGGCG
>NZ_JBXAYQ010000042.1:0-23859 GCF_057359305.1 Komagataeibacter ossonobensis
GAAACAATCCGTTGGTAAAGGAGTAAAAGTTTTTGGGTGCCACCTTTTTTAAAAAAGGCGGCGTTCTTTGAGGCTTTTTGAAAAAGCTTCACCAAAAACTTCTTTATAATCCGTCCAACAGCACCATGCGCATGCCAGGGCGTATTCAGGCCATGACCGGGTCAAGATAGGGGCTGGAGGCGTCAAAGAACTTCTGGTTGTGATCCAGTTCATAGGAAATCACGTACAGGCAGGTTAACGCACTGTCGATTTCCAGCCGCACACCCAGATTATCCGCCTGCCCCGCTATCTGCTGCAGGTGGGCAATGGCGAATTTGGCAGATCGCGCTGTGCGGCCGTAATGCCCCCCGTACCGTCCACTGAACTGCGCCATGCGCCCCATCATGTCGCCTACGACACGCTGGGCTTCAGGCGGCAGCATATGGCGTTCCAGAATCGCACGCAGGCGGATGACATTCAGCCCGATCGTCATGGCAGACAGGATGCCCTGCAGATATGCATCGATAATCGTATCCGGCGTGTTTTCAGCATTGGTCAGCAGGCGGACAAAGCGGTCCACATTATGTTCGACCACATACAGCGTGGTTGGCAGGTTGCGCGCGCGCGCGACATAGCGCAGTCCGCGCAGGATGCCGGTACGCATCTGCCAGCGCATATCGTTCGTATCGAACGGCAGGACCAGCCTGAAGGACCACATGGCGTACCACAGCCCCAGCACAAGCGGCATGGCGGTATTGAAGAACGCCACTTCATCCAGTCGCGACTGGTTGCCCGGCCCCAGCAGGATGGGCAGGAACAGGTTGTACGAAACCGCCCCCAGCACCAGCGCGGGATAGGCAAAGGCCAGCCCCCCAGCCAGCATGGGCAGGAACAGGCACACGGCCATGATTTCATACGTGGTGGGTTCCGCCAGGCGCCACAGCACCAGCACCCCCGCCATGACCGAGGCAATGATCGCCCCCCCAAGGAACGCCCGCGTGGCCAGCGCCGGTTTTTCCAGCGTGGAGAACAGGCTGCATACGATCGAGACGAACATCATGAACGTCAGCCCCGACGACCACGCCGTGGTGACCCAGATCAGGCCCGACCCGAAAATGGTGACCGACGCGCGCAGGCTGTTGGTAAAGGCCTGCTGCCAGTCACGAAAGGTCTTGAGCCGGTAATGGAAATGGTCATGCAGCAGCGGATGACGGCTGGCGTCAAACTGGATCAGTGCCTGTTCCAGTTCATCCAGTATTTCACCCAGCGCATAGTTGAGCATGCGCTGCTGCGACAGCATCCGCACCAGTTGCGGATCCACGGGGGCGCTGCCGGGACTGCCCATTTCCTCATCCAGTGAATCCGCCACGCTCTGCCGGCACGATGCCTGCAGCGCCGCCAGGCGGGAAAGGACGGGATGGATGTCATCACTGGATTCAATCTGTGACGCCATATCCTTGAGGAAGGCCTCCACCTCGCTTGAGGTCGCAGCGAAAGCGGCATCGGGCATCCCGCACGGCCCCTGCATCAGGGCGGCAAGATCCAGCCCGCGCGACAGCAGCATGGCCACCCGTGCCAGCGCGGCACGTGCATGGTCGCCCTCGTGCCCGCGATGGGATCCCATCTCCACTTCAGCAAATTCGATCTGGTCACTCAGCGTGGTGATGTTGGAAAAGACCCCGCGCGCCTTTTTCAGGACCTGCGTATCCCCTGACAGCAGGCCGGCCAGGGTCTGGGCCGCCCCGTTGATCGCGGTCAGGAAATTGGCGGCCAGGCGGTCCTGCGCGCGCTCTTCCAGCTTGAACTGGAACAGGGAGGAGACGGTACTCTCCAGCACGATGCCCAGCACGATATAGGTCGCACGCGCCATGGCCGTCATGAAGATATGTTCGGGATCGGCAATCCCGTCTAGCGAGATGATGGCATAGGTAAAGCCGCTCGCGCGCATGCCGTGGATACGGTAATTGGTCATGGTCGCGGGACCGGGCAGCAATGTCCCGATAAAGCAGAACGTGCCGATCCCGATCGCCAGCATGAGAATGAACATGAGCGGCGCCTGTGGAAAGGCCGCTACCAGCAGCACGGCACAGATCGTGCCAACCACCATGCCAAACAGGTGCCATCGCGCCTTGGCGACACTCTTGCCACGCGTACCCTGCGCCACCATCCAGACCGTCAGCGCCGCCCATTGCGGGCTGCCCAGTTCCCACCACAGGGCAATGCCCAGCGCGACAAGCGAGGTGATGGTGGTCCGCAGCGCGTAGCCGAAGGTAAAGATGCCGGGCGCGTAAAGCCAGCGCAGGTGATCCTGGCGCAGGGTCATGCCCGGCGGCCACAGTCGCCTGAAAAAGCCACGGACCTGATTGCTGAAACGGATCAGGGAAAGCTCAAGACCTTTCATCCCGGCGTTAAGCCCCCCTGTTCAGATACAATCCATCCACACTGTACATCATACCGCCCACGCGCACAGGCCGACAGCCCGATGACTGCATGCGAGACAGTGCCTGCCGCATACCGCGCGCCCGGCGTTGCCGGTTACTCGTCGTAGGAGACGAGGGTCCTGACCGGCACATCCAGCCGGTCACGCCCGCCAAGCCCGGTCAGTTCGATCATGGTGGCAGCCCCCACGACATCCGCACCCACCTTGCGCAGCAGGGAGACGGACGCCACCAGCGTGCCACCCGTGGCCAGCAGGTCATCCATCACCACCACGCGCTGTCCCGGCTGGATCGCATCCGCCTGGATATGCAGCGAATCGGATCCGTATTCCAGATCATAGCTGTGGGATACCGTCTTGCCCGGCAGCTTGCCGGGCTTGCGCAGCATGACCAGTCCGCAGCCAAGGCGGCTGGCCAGCGGGGCCGCCGTCAGGAACCCGCGCGATTCGATGGCTGCCAGCATGTCCGGCGCCCACGGCGCCACCGCCGCCGCCAGACGCCCCATGGCGATCTGCCATGCATCCGCATTCCGCATCAGGGTCGAAATATCGTAGAACAGGATCCCGGGCTTGGGAAAATCCGGGATGTTACGGATGTATTGTTTCAGGTCGATCTTGGCAGTCGTCATGATCGGTGCGCAGTCCCCGTTGGGTGGTCATACAGATCCGGGACATGCCTGCCCCGTTCACGAAAGTGTCGCCCCTGAGGACGGCCCCCCGCTGTAGCCGCCACACGGCGGGGCGACAACCCCAACCGGGTGCGGGGCACATGCTTTGGCGCGCCCTGACGGGCTGATGTGGCGGGAGGAGACTTTATTCCTTCCCCACCTCCGCACTACCGGGCGGGCGGGCGGGACGCAGCAGTACCATGACCAGCATGATCGCGGCCCCCATCAGCATGACACCCGCCATGGGAATGGGGGAATTGGTCGGCAGCATACCCACGAATGCCCCCGCCACGGCACCCAGCACATATTGCAGCGTGCCCACGAATGCCGATGCACTGCCCGCGAAACGCGGATGGTCAGCCAGCGCGCCCACCGTGGCATTGGGGCCGACGATGCCCGTGGTGCCCAGGGACACCATCATGGTCAGGATAAGGCACCCCATCATCCACAATGGCGGATGGCCGCCATGCTGCATGGCAAAGGCGATGACGATGGCCATGGCGGTCATGGCGATGGTCCCCACCACCGCAACCATTACCGCGATCCCAAGGATGCGGGCTGCGTCAATACGCCCCACCAGCATGCCATTCAGCTGCGACGCGCCGATCATGCACACCGCGAACACACCGAACAGCATGCCGAAATGCGCCGCCGACAGGCCGAACAGGCCACGGAACACCGATGGGGCGGCGGACAGGTAGGTAAACGACATGAAGCACGAAAAACCGGCAATCATGGCATGGGTGATGAACCCGCGATCACGCGCCAGCATCATGTACCGGCTGAACAGGGTGACGGGCGAGAACTCGCTACGGTTCTGGGGTTTCAGCGTCTCTGGCAGGACACGCCAGATCAGCAGGATACAGATCAGCCCATACACCGCCGACGCCCAGAAGATCGACCGCCATGACGCAATCGACAGCACCATGCCCCCCAGCGTGGGCGCCAGGATGGGCACGACCCCCATCACCAGCACCAGCCGCGACATGAGACGCGCGGATTCATTGCCATGCGACATGTCGCGCACGCAGGCGCTGGGAATGATCAGGCTGGCCGATGCCCCCAGCGACGCGACCAGGCGGAAAAACGAAAACGTGGGAATGTCCCGCGCCATCGCGCACCCGACCGATGCCAGCGTATAGACCAGGGTACCCACCAGCATGGGCCTGCGTCGGCCGAAACGGTCCGACAGCGGCCCCATGGTGATCTGCCCGATCGCCAGCCCCACGAACCATATGGCCAGTGTCATCTGCGCGGAACCCGCACGCCCGTGCAGCGTCGTTTCCAGTTCCGGAAAGGCAGGAAGATAGATGTCGGTCGAAACCGGGCCGACCGCAGTCAGGAACCCCAGCAGGATCGCAATCCACCCCATCGGGCGGGCTGTTGTTTCCGGCACGGGCTTTTCCGCTGAATGGCCCGCCGTTGCGGATGAGCCCATGAGGCACTCCATATTAAAAGATTGTGGGGACTAGTAGACCAGCCGGTTCCACTTTTTCACCATCTAATTACGACATGCTGCAATTCGCTATCGCGATACCCGTGCCATGTCGGGGCGCCCCATGCGCACGCGGCGCATAAGCCATAACCCCACCAGCGCGGACAGGGCAAACAGCACGACCGCCACCCCGATGCGCCATGGTCCCTGCAGCCGGATGCCCGATCCGACCAGCACGAACACGACGGTCTGTGGCAGGCTGCCCAGCAGCGTGGCCAGCATGAACGGCATGACCCGCACCCCCAGCATGCCCGACGCAAGGTTGAGAAGAAGCGCCGAGCCCACCGGCATGAGCCGCAGCGTCAGGACGGACGCGAACGGCTCGTGCCGCACAAAACCGTCCAGCCGCACCATGGTTGCCGCAAGCCGCGCGGGCATGCGCGGCCGTCCCGCCCACAGTCCCCACCCGTAGCCACACAGGCAACCGGTCACGGTCGCCAGCGTGGCCAGGACGCAGCCCGCCCCGATTCCATAGGCGGCGCCGGCAGCAAAACACACCACCTGCCGTGGCAGGCCAAACGCGCAGAACACACTGGCGGCCAGGATGAAAATCACCACGCCTTCCACCCCCGAATGCAGGGCCGGGCCAGCCGTCAGCATATGCCGCAACCCCGGCAGGCGGCCAAGGACCGCCGCAAACCCGACAAAGGCCACAAGCAGCAGCACCGGCCGGACCAGCACGCGCAACGTGGACCGGGCTGGTGGTACTGGCTGTGCGGCGTGCGGTAATATCATGCGTGCGTCCCGTTTTCCGACAGCGATCTGGTCCTTCGCGCCTAGCATCGCCTTGCAGCGGACTGCAAGGGCGGTCTAAATCCGGTTATGTCCGCATATCCTCCCCTCGGCTCCTTGATGGGCCGTACGCCCCCGTCCGCGCAGGAGCTGCGCAACCGGCAGCGTATCTCGACGTGGCTGTTTGCAATCTGCTTCATGCTTGTCGGCATGATCGCACTTGGCGGTTACACCCGCCTGACCGGGTCGGGCCTGTCCATCATGGACTGGCGGCCCATTACCGGCATGATCCCGCCCCTGAGCCACGCGGAATGGGAACGGCAGTTCGCGCTGTACAAGACCATTCCGCAATACAAGATCCTGCATGACGGATTCGGGCTTGCGGGCTTCCAGCAGATCTTCTGGGCGGAATGGACGCACCGCTTCTGGGGGCGGCTCATGGGGCTGGTCCTGCTGGTGCCCCTGGTCTGGTTTTCCATTACCGGCGCGCTGAGCCGGGGCCTGGCGCTGCGACTGGTGCTGTTTTTCGTGCTGGGCGGGCTGCAGGGCGCGATCGGGTGGTTCATGGTGGCGTCGGGCTTCAACCCGGACAGCACGGCGGTCGCCCCCGTGCGGCTGGTGCTGCACCTGTGCTGCGCCTTTGCGCTGTACATCGCCATCCTGTGGACGGCATTGTCCGTGCGGACACCGCGCCCCGCCTTCATTCCCGCCACGCCTGAAGCCGTGCGCGTTCACCGGCTGGTCTGGGCCATCTGCCTGCTGGTGGGTATCACGGTCATTGCGGGTGGCTTTACTGCGGGCACGCATGCGGGGTTTGCCTACAACACCTTCCCGCTCATGGATGGTCACCTGATCCCGTCGGGCTACGGGCGGCTGCACCCGTTCTGGCTGAACTGGTTCCAGAACATTCCCGCCGTCCAGTTCGACCACCGCCTGCTGGCAACCACCACGGCCCTTGTCATTGGCGGCACCATCGTGCTGGGGCTGCGCACGCCGCAACTGGGCCAGGATGTCCATAGCGCGCTGGCGGTACTGGGCTGGCTGGTGCTGCTGCAGTACGCACTCGGTGTGACCACGCTGCTGCTGGTGGTGCCGGTATGGGCGGGAACGGTCCACCAGACCTGTGCAGCCATCGTGCTGACAGCAGCCATCATCACCCTGCATCGCATGCGGGGGGTAGGCCGCCCGTAATACGCGGATCGATGGCGGCACGCACGCCGCCGCCGCCACCGCATCATTCATGGTGTTACGATATAAGCTGCCCCCTGCAGCCGCACATGCGTGTAGCCCGCGCGGATGATACGCCACAGGTTGGGAAACTCCCAGACATCTTCCTGTGTATCAAAGCGTGAATTACTGACGAACGCGGCGATATCGTGCCGGTCCACCACCTGTTCCAGCACCATCGCGTCATGCGTGACCGCGACGTGCTGGGAATAGTTGAAAAAATCCATCACCACCGGCTTGTGCGCCCAGTAGCACAGGGCCAGCGTCTCACACGCCACATCGCCATCAATCGCATGCACGGCGACAATCGTTTCGTTTGATGCCTCCAGGCTATGCGCGATGGTGGTCACATTGCTGCGGTAAAGGTAGGGCAGATAGGCCGGCAGGCTGACCACCACCGGCAGCAGGTTCAGCCCCATCACGCCCACAAGGAGGGTACGCACGGACATGCGGCCAGCCGTGTCCCCCGTGGTCGCCAGGCAAGACATGGCCAGGCCCGCGCACAGGGCGGCTGCGATCAGTGCTTCGAAACAGGCATTATGCGACACCCCGGTACCCGTACGCTGCACGATGGCCGATGCCACCGCCAGCAGCAGATACAGCCCCAGCAGCAGTCCGGACCGATGGCGCAGATGCCGCCACGGCACGAATGCACATGATACCATCATGCCACCCAGCCCCAGTACGTTGCCCAATCCCTTGAGCATGCCGTTCACATAGAAGATGCGTTTGTGGCCAAAGACACCCTGAATGAAATCCGGACCGAAAATGCTGTAGTACAGTCCCCCCAGCAGACACAGGGACACAAGGCATCCCCCCATCCATGAAACGGCATGACGCCAGTCGGTCAGCAGCAGCCACACAAGGACCGCCACCGGCAGGGCCAGGATATTGTGCTTGAAGGTCAGTCCCGCCACAACGACAAAGCCCGCGCAGAAAGGCCGCCATGCACCGGTCCAGCCCGGTTCACGGTCCTTGCCAAACAGCAGCATGAACCCCGCCATGATAACGGCCTGTCCCAGCCATTGCGGGTCATCCATGGCGACATAATCGCTATAGAAAACAGTTGAATAGAGCATAACCAGCAGGCCTGCGAACCATGCCCCGCCCCGTGTTCCGCCGCAGGCGAGGACAACGCGCCCCGTAGCCCAGGCACAGAAAAGCAGCGCCAGAAGCGAAATGACGCGCCCCGCCACGATCATGTCCCCCAGCAGCCAGCCAAACAACCCGACAACATAAAACGAACTGGGCGGGTAATTATTGAACACCATCTGTCCGTCCGGGGGATACAGCGGTGCATGATCCAGTCCTATGGCGCGCCGTGCCAGATACGCATTCCATCCTTCATTACTGGAAAACGATACGTGGGCAGTAATGAACGCCACGTGCGGAACAAGAAGGATAAATATGAAAAGTATTGCAATATAAAGCCATATTGATTTTTTTAAGTTAAAATTCATATCTTCCATATGGATTTTATTTTTCATGGCCGGGTTATTATATGTTATGCAAAAATGAACGAAATATGACGCATCCGGACATTTTCATGCTTCTGCGATGACAACAATCTGACCCCCTGCCCCTGATTAACGACACGTACATGCTCCCCATCCTGACCTGAACGGGGCCGCATGGATACTGTTAGAATGCGCCATAACAATTTCATATATTACGCCTGCCATTTTTTATGGTGTCATGCCCCGTTGCACGGGTGCAGACCGGATGAAAGATAACCATATGAGGCATAGCCGCCCGCGACCGGACGGCAGGGATCGGGCACCCCTAACACCGGGGGGCAATCGGGTCCCGTGGCACGCCACGTCTTTTCCAGATGGATGATTTTCTGCGATACATCGCATTCAGATATGCAGGAATGGAACATGCTCAAGCTGAAACATGTCGTGACGGGTACGCTGCTGGCACTGATCGCATGCGGCCCAGTCGCCCATGCCGAACCGCATGGCGGGGGCGGGGGCGGTGGCGGTCGTGGCGGCGGGGGCTGGCACGGTGGCGGCGGTCGCGGCTATGGCGGCGGCTGGCATGATGAAGGCCGGGGCGGCGGCAGGTGGCGCGGCGGCGGTTGGGGCTGGGGTGGATGGAGCGGTGGCTACTATCCCTATTACCCCGTCTATGGTGGCTGGGGTTATCCGTGGGGCGGATGGGGCTGGGGTGGCGGCTGGAGATGGGGCTGGGGCGGTTACGCCATGGCCCCTGCCATGGGGGCCGCCGCAGCCGGTGCCAGCTATCAGGCGGCACCCGAAATCTATAACGGCACGGGCAATAACGCACCGGAAGATGATTCCGTCTATGACAAGGACCTGTCCACGCTTGTAACCGACCAGACCGCCCCATCCCGGCAGGGACAACCGGCCACCGGCCAGCCTGCCCCCGCCAGCAGGCCCGTCACCTGCCCGCGTGGTCAGGTCTATAATACCCTGACCGAAAGCTGCGACCGGCCTTAAGGCCGGTCCTGGCGACGCACGCCTTAACCTGGGGTGACGGACGCGGTATCCATGCCCGCACGGGGCAGCCAGCCCCCCAGTTCCTGCCGCACAAGGGCTTCCAGCAGGTCAATGGCGTCAGGGGAGTCATTCAGGCACGGAATCAGCGCCAGTTCCTTGCCGCCTGCCTTGACGAAAGCATCGCCCGCTTCGTTGCCGATTTCATCCAGCGTTTCGATACAGTCGGAAATGAAGCCCGGCGTGATGACGGCAATACGCTCGATCCCGCGCGCGGGCAGCGATTCGATGAAGGGCGCGGTGTAAGGCTCCAGCCACTTCGCCGGGCCAAAACGTGACTGGAAGGTCAGCGGCATCATCTGTTCATCATACCCCATGGCGCGGCGCAGCGCCGTGATGGTGCGCTGACAGTCGGCCGCATAGGTATCGCCCTTTTCCACATAGATTTTCGGCAATCCGTGAAAAGATGCCACGATCATCTGCGGCTTGAAATCCAGCGAGGCGAGACGCGCCGAGATGGATCGGCCGAGGGCCGCGATATAGGCGGGATGGTCGGGGAACGGCGGTAGCGTGCGGATGGCGGGCTGGTTACGCATGCGCATGAGCACACGGAACGCCTGGTCATTGGCCGTTGCGGTCGTCGTGGCGCTGTACTGGGGATAAAGTGGCGCGAGCAGGATCCTGTCGCAGCCCTGCGCCACCAGGTCATGCAGCGCCTGTTTTATGGAAGGCTGGCCGTAGCGCATGCCCCAGGCCACCGGCACATCGTCTGCCGCCAGCCGCGCGCCGAGCTGCTCCGCCTGTTCACGGGTATAGGTGCGTAACGGGCTTTCATCACGGTCATGATGCCAGATCCGGTGATAGGCCTCCCCCGATTTGCGGGGGCGGAAGGTCAGCACCGGCCCGTACAGGATGGGTTTCCAGATCAGGGGACTGGCCTCGATGATGCGCCGGTCCGACAGGAATTCCGCCAGATAACGACGCACCGCGCCATAGCCGGTGCCATCCGGGGTGCCCAGATTGCTCAGCAGCACCCCGGTTCGCGACGGGGCATTTTCATGCCGCGCTGCACGATTTACGGTAATGAATGTCATGCAACGGCTGCTACATGAAGCCGTTCGTGTATGCAAAGAAACAGGCGGACATACCCGTTACCCTGCCACATGCTGCCTATTAGCGGCGGGTCCGCACACGGACCGGCTGAAGCGCACGTGCCGGTGCACGCAGGTAACATGCCACGCCAGCAAGCCCCAGCAGGGCGACAACGGGGGAAAGCATCTGGACAAAAGTGAACATCACGGTCCCTTTCCTGATCGGACAGCTACCAGTCAACCGCGCGTTTCGTGCCCGCGTCAATCAAAAATATTACTGTCCCGTGCCAGTTCCACGCATTTACGCATTAATGATGGCAGCGCCACATCGTCGCAATCCACGTCATGAATGATCCCCTCCGCCCCTACCAGACTGTTGGGAAAGGTGGATATGCGGGCCGCATAGACATCGACCAGCAACGTGAAATGGGTAAAGACATGCTTCACCTGCCCGACCCGCAGCCAGTTGACGCGCAGCCGGGGTGCGGCGGGCGCATGCTCAAGCGCCTCCGCCTGCGGCCATGGCGCATCGCGCCAGTGCGGACCGGGCAGGCCCATCATGCCGCCCAGCAATCCTTTTTCTGGCCGCCTGACCAGCAGGATATTTCCTGCTGCATCCACCATGCAGAAATGCACGCCATGGCGCACCGGCCGCGCCACCTTTGGCGCGCGACGGGGCAGGCTGGCCGCGATTCCCTGCCGGTTTCCTGCACAGGCCTCACGCCACGGACACAATACGCACGCGGGCGTACGCGGCGTGCAGATCCCGGCACCAAGGTCAAACAGGGCCTGCGCGAAATCGGATGGACGGGCAATGGCCTGCCGGTCCGTATTCAGCGTGGTGGCCTGCCGGGCAATGGCCTTGCGCGATCCGGGCAGCGGATCGGTCATGGCGAACAGCCGCGCCGTAACGCGTTCCACATTGCCATCCACCGGCACGACCGGGCGGCCAAAGGCGATGGCAGCGATGGCAGCAGCGGTATAGGCCCCGATTCCCGGCAGTTCCAGCAGCCCTGCCACCGTATCGGGAAAGCGACCGCCATTTTCCGCCACCACCCGCGCGCAGGCATGCAGGTTGCGCGCGCGGGCGTAGTAGCCAAGCCCGGCCCACAGCGCCATCACCCGGTCCTGCGGCGCGCGGGCCAGGGCCGTTACATCGGGAAAGGCGTCCAGAAAACGCTCGAAATAGGGAATGACCGCTGTAACCGTGGTCTGTTGCAGCATGATTTCGCTCAGCCACACGCGATAGGGATCTGCGCTCTGGCCCGGCAGGGCGCGCCATGGCAGAGTGCGACGATGCCGGTCATACCAGCGTAACAGATCGGCAGCAGAAGGTAACACGGACCCGTTTATGACGAACCCGCCGACCCGCAGCAAGCGAAAGAATGAGACATCACCGCCCGAACCACCCCGGCGGTCCATGCGCACGCGCAGCATGGCGGCCCTGCTGCCGCATATCAGCCGCCCCGTCTTTCGCAAGCAGTCCCCCGCCGCCGTACAGGTCATGACGGACTGGCCCGATATTGTCGGCCCACACCTGGCGGGCATGACCGTACCCCGCCGCCTGAGTGCTGGCACCCTGACCGTTGCCTGCCGGGGACCGGTGGCGATGGAACTGCAGCACCTTGCCCCCACCGTCATCGCCCGCATCAACACCACCTGCGGGCAGGGCGTGGTCAAACGCCTGAAAATGGTGCAGGACCTGACTGCCGCCCCACGCATGCCCACAGCCGCGCCCCGTCGTCCACCACCGCCGCCCGTGCAGATTGACGACATGCCTGACGGACCGCTGAAGGACGCGCTGTCCCGGCTGGGTGGCTGGCTGAATACCGGTCGTGACCGGTAGGGACTGTCTGGAAAACCGGCCTTCGGCACACCCCTCAAAATTATAAAGAAGTTTTTGGTGAAGCTTTTTCCCAAAAAGCTTCAAAGAACGCCGCCTTCTTGAAAAAAGGCGGCACCCAAAAAACTTTTGTTTTTATTTATCAGTAATCTATTTTCACACAGTCCCCAGATATGGAATCCATCCTGGCCTGTCATATAATGATGTGAACCCAAGGCTGGATATCAGGCGGTCATATGCCAATATCAGTGGATACGAGATCAGGAAAAGGAACCACCCGAGATGCGTAAGTTGGCCCTGTTGCTGGCCGTGTCCATGGGACTGGTCGGCGTTCTGCCCGCCCCCGCCGCCTATGCATGGCGCGGCGGCGGATGGGGTGGGGGTTGGGGCGGTGGCTGGCACCGTGGCTGGGGCTGGGGCGGATTTGGCCTGGGCATGGCCACGGGTGCGGCGCTGGGTGTCGCGATGTCGCCTTATCGCTACCGGGGATATGGGTATGGTTATCCCTATCCGGCCTATGCCTATCCGCCGCCGCCCTATCCGGTTTATGCCTACCCGCCGCCTCCGCCACCACCGCCGCCGTATTACGGATATTACCGTTAGGCGTGGGCAGCCTGCACGAAACGGCGGATCAGTTCGGGTGACTTGACGCCGGGGGCTGACTCCACGCCGGATGAGACATCAACGGCGCGTGTCCCGCTCTGCTGTATGGCGCACTGGACATTATCGGGATTCAGCCCCCCCGCCAGAACCCACGGCACCGGGGCGCGCCATCCATGCGTCAGGGTCCAGTCAAAGGCATGGGCATTACCGCCGGGACGGTCCGATCCGGCGGGCGCACGGGATTCAACCACCAGACCATCCACCTTACAGGTTTCTGGCAGGTCATGCCGGCTTGCGATGCCCACCGCGCCCCATACCGGCAGGCCAAGGCGGGTACGGATGGCTTCGGTCCGACCCGCATCATCATAGATCTGCAACCCGTCCAGCGGTACGAGGTCCAGCACGCGGCGGATATCATCATCGGTCGGGCGGACAAACAGACCGATCCGCTTCGGGCCGTTCGCCGCCATGTCGCGCGCCAGCGTACTGGCGGCCTGCGCCGTGACATGACGCGGTGAACGACTGAAAAACACGAACCCGACCCAATCCGCCCCGGCCTGCGTGGCCGCATCCAGACCCACATGGTCACGGATACCGCAGATCTTGACCCTGACCGGCATGGTGTCGTCCCCTGCCCCGTTCAGGCCGACAGTTCGGCAGCAATCGCAGCCGCCGCCGCCGCCGGGTCTTCCGCGCGGGTGATGGGACGCCCCACCACGATCCAGTCAGCCCCCGCCGCACGGGCCTGTGCCGGGGTCATGACCCGCTTCTGGTCCCCCAATGCGCTACCGGCGGGACGGATGCCCGGCACGACCAGTACCGGCCCATCGCCCAGCGCATGGCGCAGAGGCCTAATTTCATGCGAGGAGCACACCAGCCCATCCGCCCCCGACTCCATCGCCAGCCTGCCCAGACGGACAACCTGTTCCTCCACGCTGCCGGGTACGCCCACTTCATGCAGGCCCTGCGTATCCATGCTGGTCAGCACGGTAACAGCCAGCAGCAGCGGGCGGCTGCCGGACGGAAAGGTTTCATCCACCGCCTTGCGTGCGGCCGCAATCATGGCGCGGCCGCCACTGGCGTGGATGGTCAGCATGGCAGGCCGCAGGGCAGCAAGGCTGCCAATGGCGGACGCCACGGTATTGGGGATGTCATGCAGCTTGAGATCGAGGAACAGCGGACTGTCACCCGCGGCCTTTAGCACGGCATCCAGCCCACGGGCATAGGTGAACTCCAGCCCCAGCTTGACCGCGTCCGCATGGCCTGCCGCCTGTTCGCGCCAGCGCGTGGCCTGCGCCGTATCCTTGGTATCGAGGGCGACAATCAGGCGGGTGGACCGTCCAGGCATTGGCGGTGCTCCATGGTCAGGCATGCAGGTCATGATGACGTGCGGGAATTAAGGGATCAGACGCCAGGCGGCTTTTCCGCCGTGATGGCGGGCGGTGTCTCCACGGCGGGTTCCGTCGCGACGGGTCTGGCGGCGGCCGTTGTCTGTTCCGCCTCATATGCCTTCACCATCGGGGAATTGGCCGGGGCGGATGTCAGGCCGGGGGCACGGACTGCCCCGGTATCATTTTCCGGCAGACGGGCACGCAGGGCGCGCACTTCCTGTTCCGCGCGGCGGGCGCGGCGCATCTGGCGCAGGACAACGATCCACACACTGGCGGATCCCGTGGCATACAGCAGGGCGGCAACCAGCAGCGCCAGCACGCCGGGTGATGACGTCCATTTCCATTGCAGCCATGACAGTTCCACCGGCGCCTGGTTACAGGCCGCGAAAATGATCAGTGCCACGATCACGGGCAGGGTAATGAAAAGACGTATCATGATCCCTGTTCCCTACCGCCAAGAACAGGGGGCTGCAAGAAAATCAATTCATCCGGCGCGCGGCTTGATCGCACGCAACAGGCATGGTTGCCTGTAGGTCACAGGCCATGACACGCGACAGGTCACCGGGACAGGGGCGAAACAATGGGCAAGGTTGTCGTTTTCCGGACCACGGCGCGACGTGACGAATCCTGGGCGGTTGTCGCCCGCACCGGACGCGACACGCGAATCGCCAGCATCTATCCCACACGCGCCCGCGCGGAAGCGGACTGTGAATGGCGCAGCCAGCAGGTGGCTGCCTACCGCAATTTCCTGGAACGCAATGAAATCGCGGTGCCACAGTACAGCATCCGTCCCTATCGCCGCGCGGACCTGCCACGCACGTGGCGTCCCCTGCCCGCGCTGGGGTTCCTGCATGGCGGGTGCTGACTTTTTCAATATCTAGACGTTTCACGGGCAGATCGGCCCGCGTTCCCCCATTGGGGCAAGGCCATGGCGGCCGCGTTATATCCGCCCCATCGTGGCCCTGAACACCGGAATATCCATTGCGGGACAGGCCAGGATAACAGGGATGGCAGGCCTTCCATCATGGGTGGCCATGATCCGCGCATATCTGCGGGCAGCCCCCATCGGCGGACGTGTTGCTTTTGCCCCGATAACAGGCAAAATCGTACCCGTCCCATCCGGGCTGCCTGCCGCAGTGCTGCAAAAATGGAAAGTTCATGACTGATACACCCGCTTCCCCTGCGTTCGTGCTGGAACAGGCGGACCGCACGCTTGATGACGCCCTGGCGCGGCTGTTCACGTTCCTGCGTATTCCCAGCATCTCCACCCAGCCGGAACACGCGGCGGACTGCAGGCAGGCGGCACAGTGGCTGCGCGGTGAACTCGACAGCCTCGGCTTTGACGTAACATTGCATGAAACCCCGGGTCACCCCATTCTGGTGGCGCATGACCGCACGCCGCCCGCTGGCCCGCATGTGCTGTTCTATGGCCATTACGACGTGCAGCCTGTTGATCCGCTGGAATTATGGACGACCGCCCCGTTTGAACCCGCACTGGTCACGGCGGAAGACGGGCGCAGGCAGATCACCGCGCGCGGCGCATCGGATGACAAGGGTCAGGTCATGACCTTTATCGAGGCCCTGCGCGCCATCCGTGCCACGACCGGACAGATGCCGGTGCGTATCTCGCTCCTGATCGAGGGCGAGGAGGAATGCGGTGGTCCCAGCCTGCTGCCCTTCATGGAGACGCATCGCGAGGAACTGCGCGCTGATGTCGGGCTGATCTGTGATACCGCCATGCTGCCCGGCGTGCCCGCCATCACCACCACGCTGCGCGGCATGGTGGGGGAAGAGATCCACCTGCGCTGCGCGGATCGCGACCTGCATTCGGGCATTTACGGCAACGCCGCGCGCAACCCGGCGGAACTGCTGTGCCGGGTGCTGTCCTCCATCCGCGATGACGCCACCGGTCGCGTCACCCTGCCCGGTTTCTATGCCGGCGTTCAGGATCCGCCGGAAGCCTTGCGCACGCGCTGGCGTGAAATCGCCCCTGACGACGCAACCTTCCTTGGGGATGTCGGGCTGTCGCAGCCTGCCGGGGAAAAGGGGTATACCGCCATCGAGCAGACATGGTGCCGCCCCAGTTTCGAAATCAACGGCATTTCCAGCGGTTATACCGCCGAAGGGTTCAAGACCGTGCTGCCGGGTGACGCCATGGCAAAGGTGTCATTCCGGCTGGTGGCGGGACAGGACCCGGTGCATATCCGCCAGGCCTTCTGTGCCCATGTGCGTGGCCAGTTGCCACCTGACTGCACGGTGACCTTCACGCCCTGCGGCGGGTCGGTCGCCTGCGTCGTGCCCGATGACACCTTTGGCCTGCAGCCCGCGCTGGGGGCGCTGGGGGATGAGTGGGGCACGCCCGCGGTCACCATTGGCTGTGGCGGGTCGATCCCGGTGGCGGCCGACATGCAGCGTATCCTGGGCATGTCCGCCCTGCTGGTGGGCTTCGCGCTGGATGATGACCGTGTGCATTCCCCCAACGAGAAATATGACCTGACATCCTTCCACAAGGGCATCCGGTCGTGGATCCGCATCCTGTACGCCATGGGCACGGCTGATGCCTGATACCAGCCTGCCCCTTGCCCTGACCATGGGGGACCCGGCGGGAATCGGGCCGGAAATCACAGCAGGCGCATGGCGGGCCATGCGGCAGGGCACGACACCCTTCGCGGTGCTGGGTGATGCGGGGCTGATCGGACAGCATGACGTGCCGGTGCACGAAATCGCCACCATTGCACAGGCGGCCGAAGTCTTTGCCCACGCCGTGCCGGTACTGCCGGTTGGGCTGCTGGCCCCGGTCCATGCAGGCCTGCCGGACAGCCGCAATGCCTCCGCCATCACCACATCCATCGCGCGCGCGGTGGAACTGGCCCGCAACGGGCAGGCCGCAGCCGTGGTGACCAACCCGATCAGCAAGATCGTACTGAAAAAAGCCGGTTTCGCCTATCCCGGCCATACCGAATACCTTGCTGCCCTGTGCAACGTGCCGGGGCGTGAGGTGATGATGCTGGCCTGCCCGGAACTGCGGGTCGTGCCCATTACCATCCATGTCAGCCTGCGCCGCGCGCTGGATGAGCTGAATACCAGTGCCATCATCGCCGCCACCCGCACCACCCACGCGGCCCTACAGCGTGATTTCGGCATTGCGGCACCACGTATCGCCATTGCCGGCCTGAACCCCCATGCGGGCGAGGACGGCAGCATGGGCACGGAGGAACAGACCATCATCGCCCCTGCCATCACCGCCCTGCGCGACGATGGCATGGACATAAGCGGACCCTGGCCGCCCGACACCATGTTCACGCCGCCTGCACGGGCGCGCTATGACGTGGCGATGTGCATGTACCATGACCAGGCGCTGATCCCGCTCAAGACCATCGACATGACGCAGGGGGTCAATACCACGCTGGGGCTGCCCATCATCCGCACATCACCCGATCACGGCACCGCCTTTGACATTGCAGGGCGGGGCGTGGCCGATCCGTCCAGCCTTGTCGCGGCACTGCACATGGCCATGCAGATGGCCGAACACAGGAACAGGTCATGACCACATCCCCTGCCACGCCCATCCGGCTGGGCGTCAACATCGATCATATCGCCACCGTGCGGAACGCGCGCGGTGGCACACATCCCGACCCGGTAAAGGGCGCATTGCTGGCGCAGGCATCGGGCGCGGACGGCATTACCGCCCACCTGCGCGAGGACCGTCGCCACATCCGCGATGCCGACCTGGAGCGCCTGCGCGCGGACCTGTCGATCCCGCTGAACATGGAAATGGCCGCAACCGAGGAAATGACCACCATCGCCACCCGCCTGCGCCCGCATGCGTGCTGCCTGGTGCCCGAACGGCGGCAGGAGGTCACGACCGAAGGCGGACTGGATGTGCGTGGACAGGCCAGCGAACTGGCGCCACGCATCACCCGGCTGCGTGATGCGGGAATCCGTGTCTCGCTGTTCATTGATCCCGATCCCGCACAGATCGAAACGGCGGCGCAACTGGGGGCGGCCGTGGTGGAACTGCATACGGGTGCGTATGCCGATGCCATGGATGAGGCGGCGCGCGCGATTGAACACGGCCGCCTGATGGCAGGCGCGGAACATGCCGCACGATGCGGACTGGAAGTCCATGCGGGTCATGGACTGACCTATGACAATGTCGGCCCGATTGCCGCCCTGCCGCAGGTCATGGAACTGAATATCGGGCATTTCCTGATCGGGCAGGCCATTTTTGACGGACTGCCTGCCGTGATCCGCCACATGAAGGATGTGATCGCGGCGGCACGGAAATAGAAGAAGTTTCTGGGGGAGCTTTTTTCAAAAAGCTTCGAAGAACGCCGCCTTTTTGAAAAAAGGCGGCGCCCAGAAACTTTTATCAGTCAGCCGCCTGTGCCACCTACGGTCAGGCCCGTCATCTTGAGCGTAGGCTGGCCCACACCCACCGGCACGCCCTGCCCCGACTTGCCACAGGTGCCAATACCGGGATCAAGGGCGGGTTCACCGCCAATCATGGTCACCTTGGTCATTGCATCAGCGCCATTGCCGATCAGGGTGGCCCCCCGTACGGGCGTGGTGATCTTCCCGTCCTCGATCATGTAGGCTTCGGATGCGGCAAACACGAATTTGCCCGATGTGATGTCCACCTGCCCCCCACCGAAATTGACCGCATACAGCCCGCGCTTCGTGCTGCGGATCATGTCGTCGGTCGTGGCGTCACCGCCCAGCATGATGGTGTTGGTCATGCGCGGCATGGGCGCATGGGCATAGGACTGCCGCCGTCCGTTGCCGGTGGGGGCAACACCCATGAGACGGGCATTGAGACGATCCTGCAGGTAGCCGGTCAGGATGCCGTCCTCGATCATCACGGTGCGGCCGGTGGGCGTGCCTTCGTCATCAATGGTCAGGCTGCCCCGGCGTTCGGGCAGGGTGCCGTCATCCACCACCGTCACACCGGGGGCCGCCACCCGCTTGCCCATAAGCCCGGCAAAGGCGGACGTGCCCTTGCGGTTGAAATCACCTTCCAGCCCATGGCCCACGGCTTCATGCAGCAGGATACCGGGCCAGCCGGCACCCAGCACCACTTCCATTTCCCCTGCCGGGGCAGGACGGGCATCAAGGTTGACCAGCGCCATGCGCAGGGCCTCGTCCACCGCCCCCTGCCACACCTGCGGCGACAGCAGGCGGGTATAGGAATAACGGCCACCCAGACCGTGGCCACCGCTTTCACGCCGCCCGTCCTGTTCCACCACCACCGATACGTTCATACGCACCAGCGGGCGGATATCGGCCATACGCTGCCCGTCGGGGCGGACAATCTGGATGGCCTGCCATTCCGCGGAAATGGAGGCCATGACCTGCATCACGCGCGGGTCACGCGCGCGGGCATAGGCGTCCAGTTCCGACAGCATGGCGGCGCGGGAGGCAAAGGCCCCTTCTTCCAGCGGGTTGATATCGGGATACAGGCGGTGGTTGGTCGAACGCGGCCCCACGGCCAGCGTGCCCGAACGACCCGCCCTGATCTGGCTGACGGTTTCCCCGGCCCGGCGGATCGCGCTTTCGCTTATGTCATCGGAATGGGCAAAGCCGGTTTCAGCCTCCAGCACGGCGCGCAGGCCGAAACCGGAAGACGTGTCGAAGGTGGCGGAACGGATTACCCCCTCATCCAGCGAAATCGCCTCGCTTTCACGATATTCCAGGAAAAGTTCGCCATCATCCATCCCCTCCAGCGCATGGCGAACCAGACGTTCGGCATCGGGGCGGCCAAGGCGCGCGCCCGCCCGTTCAAAAAACAGGGCATCAGTTGCAGCCAGCGGGGAAAGACCCTGAAGGAATGAGGGCATGAAACGGTGACTCCGGTTGGCGGAACAGGAATGAAAGGACATGGATGCCCGGACCCCATGGGCCGGGAGGGCAGGCAGCATAACCGGTTTTGCCCACTGGGGAAAAGCTGGTCTCTCTTCATGACAGGTACCATGCGTAAAAATGAACTTCCCTCCATCTGGAGGGTTTTCCTTTGTGGTAGGGACACAAGGCAAGGCATGGTGCGAAAATCAGGTTTTTATTATTTGGAGAAATGGCGTCTCGTGAAAGTTTCCCTCCTGTGCGGTTCTAGTCTGACCCGGTCCGCGCCCCGTCAGGCCGGGCTGTTGCTGGCCGGCCTTCTTTATACAGGTTCGCCCGCCCTGGCCCAGGCGACGCCGACCCCGTCACAGGTGGCCCCCACGGCGTCGTCCGCTGCTGTCCCCTCCTCGCCCCCCACCGGCACGGATGGGACAACAGCCGCCCCCGTTCCCCCCGCGACCGCCACTGGCGTATCAACCCAGCCGGAGGGGCAGACGGACCAGACCTATTCCGTACCAACGCCTGAACCCCTGTCGGGAAGCGGAAACATGCTGCCACCCGCCCACGCCGCGACACCGGATGCCGGGACACAGTCCCCGCCCGCACAGGCGGGCACGGCTGCCATGCCACCGGGGACCACGCCCCCCGCCGCCAGCGGAGACGGCAAGCCCCCCACCAGCACGACGGACACAGCGCCCGCCACACCCGCCGCGCCCGATGGCACGGCCCCGCCCGCGGGCAACAGCACGCCCAACCCGGCGGCGTCTCCCCCGGCTTCTGCCCCTGCCCCTGCGGGCATGCCGGCGGCAGGCGGGTCCGACCACGCCGATACCACGCCGTCCACGCCGGGTACGACCCCGGTGCAGATCGTGCACAAGGATGGCCCGGCTTCCACCGGCAGCAGTCCGGTACCGCCCGCCGATGCCCTGCTGTCCGATGCGGGCGCGCCGGCAGCACTGGTGCAGGACCTGCGTCCCCCTTCGATCGTGCTGGACGGGCTGTTCCAGGCGATTGGCGAGGCCCATATCTATACCGACGCCAAGACCGCCGCCGACGCCATTCCTGACGAAGCCCCGGCAGACCTCATGGCGGAATACAATGTCGCCAAGCTGCGGCCTGACTTCTCGCTGAAGGATTTCGTGGCGCGGCATTTCACGCTGCCCGAACGCAAGACGGTTTCCTACCAGCGCAGCCCTGATGAAAACGTGCGCGACTACATCAACGGCATGTGGGACGTCCTCAGCCGGCCGCCCGACACGCAGGTGGCGTATTCATCACAGCTTCCCCTGCCCTATACCTATGTCGTGCCTGGCGGGCGTTTCAGTGAACTGTATTACTGGGACAGCTACTTCACGATGATCGGGCTGTACGAAAACCAGAAGATCGACCTCATGCGCGACATGGTGCGCGACATGGCGTCCATGATCGACCGGTACGGCCATATTCCCAATGGCAGCCGCACCTATTACCTCAGCCGGTCGCAGGTGCCGTTCTTCTCGCTGATGGTGGACCTGCTGGCCATGCATGATGGTCAGGTGGCCTACACCACCTTCCTGCCCGAACTGCAGGCCGAATACGATTACTGGATGGACGGGCAGGATTCCGTCCCGCCCGGCGGTGCGTACCGCCATGTGGTGCGCCTGCCTGACGGTACGCTCATGAACCGCCACTGGGATGACATGGACACCCCGCGTGACGAAAGCTACCCGCAGGATATCGCCACCGCTGCCCATTCCGGCCGCCCGAAGGAAGAAGTCTATCGTGACCTGCGCGCCGGTTCGGAAACAGGGTGGGATTTCTCGTCGCGCTGGCTGGCGGACGGACATACCTTGTCCACCATCCATACCACCGACCTGCTGACGGTCGAACTGAACTGCATGATCCCGCATCTCGAGCAGACGCTGGCCCATGCCTATGAACTGAAGGGCAACAAGGACGCGGCGGCCCGCTACAACCGCCTGGCGCAGGAGCGCATCGACGCGGTGCAGCGGATCCTGTGGGATGAGCGCCGGGCCGCGTTCATTGATTATGACTGGAAGAAGGAGGAATCGACCTCCATCCTGTCAGGCGCCACCGTCGTGCCCCTGTTCATGCAGATGGCAACACCCGAGCAGGCCAAGGCCGTGTCGGAAACCGTGCGCAAGAATCTGCTCAAGGTTGGCGGCCTGATCGCCACTGAACGCAGCGGCAGCGGGCAACAGTGGGATTCACCCAACGGGTGGGCGCCCCTGCAATGGATGGCGGTCAAGGGCCTGAACCAGTACGGTTATGATGCACTGGCCAGTGATATCGCGGCCCGCTGGATGGGCCGTGTGATCGGCACGTATGAAAAATCCGGCGTGCTGCTGGAAAAATATGACGTGGTCAATCCGTTCATCAGCCCCAAGGGCGGCAAGGGCGGCGGCGAATACCCGATGCAGATCGGGTTTGGCTGGACCAATGGCACGCTGCTGGGGCTTATGAACCGCTACCCGCAAAACACCCGTGTCGTGCTTGACCGCAACCCGGCGGCGGATCAGCCATCACCACAACCCCTGCCACCGATGAATGCTTATGGCGTGCAGAGCGACACGGATGCGCTGAGCCGTTACAGCCAGCCTACCGTAACCCTGGCCCCGACCCCCGCCCTGCCGCAGATGTCGACCGTGGGGGCTAGCGCGCCGTCATCGGCCACGCAGATCCCGCCCGCTGCGCCTGCGCCACAGGCCGCGACGAATACACCGGCCGATGCACCCCCCGCATCTTCCGCCGCGCCGACCAGCACGGACCAGCATACGGACACGCCAACGCCGGAAGGGCAGCAGGCGCAACCTGCAGCACCGGTTACGCAACCATCCACAGTGGATCATGCCGCCACCACTGAAACGCCGGCAGCTTCATCTCCGGTTGAATCGAAACCGGCCGAAACACCAGCACTACCCGCGACAGATGGTACGCAAACTATTGGTAAGACGCAGGGTAGCGCAATGCCCCCGGTATCGAAGGATGCACCTGTCGCAACCCAACCCGCACAGTCCAGTCCGACGGAAAAAACTACCGCGCCTACCGACAACCCGGCGACTGGCGAAAACCCGCCCGCTTCCCATTAGGGTATTCAGGGAGCCGCCATGTCAGCGCGGCTCCCGACTTCACATTCCCTGCACTACACAAGGTCAGGCGGTCTGGGTCGCAGGTAACAATCAATGCATGGAATAAATAAAAAATATATAAAAACAATCAATAGTGCTGTGCGATGATGTTGATTAATTTGTATTTGATTTAAATTATCTTATTTTTGTAAATAAATGAAAATGAAAATGTAATTATATTTATTGATTGTCGTCGACATGGTAATTCATCTTATATTAAGAAAATAAAGATACATTTTGTTTCAAAAAGCATAATTGACATGGTCACCCTGCGCGCATAGTAGCGTTCGATCGGGAGATGAAAATGACGCCAATATTACAACGGGTATTTAAAAAACGATTTCCTGAATATAATTCAGAATATAATAAAAATACATTATCCATGGTCTGCCTGATGGCATTTTTTTCGTGTGCCATCCTGTCTTCATTTAACATGCGTTATATAGATTATAGTATAACGAGTTTTTTAAACCATCTTGCGACTAAAAGTAAATTTATAAACGCACTCCTTATGTCCATGACATATGATAGTATGACAGTCGGCATATTGATGTCTGCCATATTTTTCGTATGGTTCAAGAATAAAAACTGTAATTATAGAAAATCTATTATAACCGGAACCATTACATCTTTCCTGTCCGGCGTGCTAAGTCGCATTATTCAGTTAACCATGCCCTCTCATCTCAGGCCGCTTCATGATCCGGCCCTGCATTTGGGAACACCTTATGGGGTAGACCCACAATTATTTAACCACTGGGCCTCCTTCCCCAGCGATCATGCAGCTCTATTGGGCGGAATTTCCTATACGCTCTATCGTGCTGACCCGTTCCTGGGCATGTTATCCTTTGTATTTATATTTATGATAAATACTGTTCGTATATTTTTTGGCTATCATTTCTTCACAGACATTGCTGCCGGAACAGCACTGGGCATAACATGCGTTATTTTTTCAACGCCGTTGAACAAAA